>CACZSM010000023.1 GCA_902783815.1 uncultured Ruminococcus sp. | reverse complement strand
TGGTTGCGGAGGTAGGATTTGAACCTACGACCTTTGGGTTATGAGCCCAACGAGCTACCAAGCTGCTCCACTCCGCGATATCAAGCACCTGAATTTCAAGTACTTGTATATTATATCACCGAGGTTGGCAGAAGTCAAGAGAAAAATTATAAAAATCCAAAAAATTTTTCTGAATTCAAATGAGGTTTAAAATAAAAGAAAAAATGAGGATAAAATGAGGATAATTTATAGAATATGTAAAAAACTATTGTAAAAAAGTAGAAAAACTGATATAATAAAGTATATTTTTAGTACAAAGTGGAAGGGGATAAAGAAATGAAGAAGAAAATATGCGTATTAATAATAATGTGTATGTTATCAATTTTTTTATCAGTTCCGGCAAATGCAGCTGTCGGAGATGAGATAAGAGCCTCAAAGAAGATCATATCTGTAGTATATGACGATTCGGGAAGTATGACCGGAGCAAGATGGTCATATACGAATTATGCAATGCAGTCGCTGATAGCGCTTCTGAATGAGCAGGACGAACTGTACATAACATTTATGACCGATCCGGAAACATCAGAGGCAGTAGATACATCCGATCTGACCTCTGCAATAAAGAAAATACATGACCTTTCAGAAATGGGAGAAACACCTGGTAAGGCGCTTGATACAGCAAGAAATAAACTTGATACAATATCTGAGAGCGATACATCATCCCAGTTCTGGCTAGTGATAATAACAGATGGTCAGATAGATATGACCATGACATTACAGAATAAATTAGACTCATTCAAGAATAATACAATGAGTAACTCAACAGGACTGAATGTAGTATATCTTGGAATGGGTGATGCTGTAAAGGCAGTTGAGGACAGGGGAAATAATCTATATACCTATGAAGCCGACAGCGATACGGAGATAGTAGGTACTCTTCAGGAGGTCGCAACGCTTATATCGGGTAGATTGAATGCAGATGAGGTAAAACAGATAGATGATAAAACAATATCAATAAAATCTACACTTCCACTATATTCAATATCAATATTGTCACAGAAATCGGCTGCAAAAGTGACACAGGCGAAAACAAAAGAGGAAAAGCTGAATGTACAGAGAAATATATCTATAGATGCAACAGATCTGCTTTATGGAGAGAGTCTGAAATCACTTTACGGTAATGCAAGTGTAATAAATAAGGTAAATGATAAAAATGATGCGCAGATAATACCGGCAGGATCATATACAGTTAGTTTTTCCGAGAAAATAGACATCAATGATATGAATATACAGATTGAGCCGGCAATTGCATTAAAGGCAGAAATAAGCAGGAATGGAGTAATAATAGATGATACATCCAAATTGAATGACGGAGATGTAGTTGATATAAAGATCGTGCCGGTAATACCCGGAACAGATATCGTGATCCCTGATTCTGACCTTCCGAAGCAGATAGACTGGACGATAGAATATGAAATAGACGGAACAGTAGTAGATTCCGGAAAAGGAACAGTCCTGAGTGGAGTTAAGATAGGAGAGGGAAGTAACCTTGTAAGAGGAACAATTAATATACCCGGATATGCACCGTTTATTAATGAGGTAAGTTTTGAAATAAAGAAGATAGTGTATAATCTTGATATAAAAACAGATCAGCCGGAAAATCTTTCGTATAACAGATCGGATATCGGCAAACTAAAGCTCGATGACAGTAATACAATAAAATTTCAAATAACAAACGACGGTAAGCCGCTTACAAAGGCGGAACAGCAGTCAATAGGCGTTGAACTTACGATAAGTGACCTTAGCTGCCAGCAGTATGAGGATAGCAATATTGTCTATACAGCCGGAAAAACAATGGTAAAATGCGAGCTTGTACAGAATGACGACGGCAGCTATTCGATAATACCGGGAAGTCCCTTTTTGACTCCTGCAATATCCCTCCAGGCAGGAACATATACAGTGGAGGTAAGTATAGCAGATATGGATATAAAGGCAACAGGAACATTTACAGTTGTCCCAAGCATGGAGGAAGCAAAGGATATACCAAAAATAATTATCGGAATATTATTGTTTCTGTATCTGATGTATCTGCTGTTCATAAAGAAGCATTTTAAGGGTCAGACGGTACATTATGAATGTTGGAGGATAAAAGAAGACGGCAGCGGCTCAATGCAAAAAAGCTCTACGGATAGTATTCAGCTTGGATTCTTCAGCGGACACTTCCTGCTTCCTGCAAAGGCTTGCTATGTGACATATAAGAATCTGAAACTGGTTGCAGAATCTGACGGTATTATAATAGTCACAGGAAAATCAATTGCAAAGGCAGTTGAAAAGTTCGGACGAAGCCCGTCAAAGCCTGAAAGGAATCTGAGGAGCATATCTGACCGTCTGATAAAGACCGTAAGGAAGAATAATAAAAGAGAAGCATCTGACCAGTCACTGAGTAAGGACAGACTGTATTTTGCGGATACGGTCGATAGCAGGGATATCTGGTGTATATATATGACAAATGACTAATAAAATCTTGAAAGGATGAATGAAGATGAGCGTAAATCATGTACCAACCATTATAATCGGAATAGGAGGTGTAGGCTGTAAGATTGCGGCAGGAATAAGTGATCTTCTGAGTGATTCTGACAGAAGATATGTAGGTGTGATCGGAGTAGATACGAATGTAAATGACCTTGCTCTGCTTAAGGGTAAGCACAAGATGGAAACGATCCAGACAAGTGATGATATAGATGTAATGCAATACCTCAATGGTCATAAGGAATACCTTGAATGGTTCCCGGAGAATGATTTTCTCCGCAAAAGAACGATGACCAATGGTGCAGGTCAGGTTAGGACACTTTCAAGATTAGCAATGATCTCAGCAGTTGAAAACGGAAGGTTTATACCGATAAAGACAGAAATAGACCGCATACGCCGTATTGATGATAATCCTCATAACAGCAGCCTTACCGTTATGATAGTCGGTTCAATAACAGGCGGTACGGGCGCAGGACTATTTTTGCAGATGCCGCTGTTTATAAGGGATCTTGTAAAGACTCAGGTTGGTTTAAGACAGCTTGTTATAAGAGGAATGTTCATAGGACCGGATGTAATGGAGGATGTTCAGCCCTCAAAGATAAACAGGGATGCAGTATGTGTAAATGGTTATACCTGTCTGAAGGAGCTTAATGCCTTTAATATGCGTCCTGCATACAGCAGCGAAATGACGGATAACCTCAGACTTGAATTCTATGATAATGAAGATCTTAATGTAAGCAATGTACCATATAATTATCTCTATCTTGTAGAGAGAAGCGGTAAGCTCGGTTCTATAGGCGATACAAAGCTCGGAGAGATATTTGATTATGTTTCTCATATAGTATATACACTCCTGTTCAGTCCGGTAACAGCTGATGCACTGTCAATAGAGGATAATTTCATACTTGCATCCATAGGACAGGGCGGTATGAATAAATTTGCCGGTGCAGGAATGTGCCGTCTGGTCTATCCGAAGGAAACAGCGCAGAAATATGTTGCGCTCAGGGTAGTGAAGGAGCTTGTACAAAAGGAATGGCTGCTCATCGACCGCTCATTTGAAGCATTGAAGAAAGCGGCAATGGCTAAGCAGAGAACTGACAGCACTACTGAACTGCCGGAGATCAAGAAATCATATCTTGAACTGTTTAAAACGGAAGCACTTGGAGATCATGCAAAACTCGGAATGTTTGCTAAGGAAGCATTTGTAGAGAGGTCAAATGAGTATATTTCAGTGGCATATGAATACATGAAGAACCTTGATGAACTCATACAGGATCTTATGGATTCTGAGGAAGTAATGATTGCCGAGAATAACTGTGAGATAAACGATCAGAAGATGAAAACATTTTCTGACGCGCAGGGTCAGATAAATAATGTCTGGGATTCCATGCGCGCATATGCGAAGCTGGCTAAGCATCTTGTTGATACAAAGCCAATGAATTTTGCTGACCAGATCTTCCCGCAAAGCGCGGAAGTAATGGAATTCAATAAGGATAAGAAGAGATGTGTATATGGACTGCTTTCAAAGGTACATCCTGTAACAGCAAGATTCATTATTTATGATATAATCAATATTCTTGAAAAAGAAATGGAGAGTCTTAAAAATGAGATAGCAGGAGTAGATCTTTCTGCATATACAAAAGAGGATTTTGATGCAAAGGCAAAGGGCGATCAGAGTCCGAGTGATGCGCTCAGAACACTCAGGGATAAGCGTAATCCTATCTGGAAGATGCTGGGATCTATCGGAAATGCTATCAACAGTGAGGAGAGGGCTATAAAAAAGCTGAAAATAAAGCTCGAAGAGGTTTCAAGAACTCATATCGGCACTACGCATTGTTATATTGAAAATGCGATAAAGTATAATGTATGTGAGATACTCCTTGAAAGATTCAATGAGCTTGCAGAAAACTATCTGGCGTTCTTCAATACAGTTTCTTCAAAGATCGACCGCAATGATGAGGATATCATAAGACTTGAAAATATCCGTTTCCCGTATGGTCAGAATGGTGTGTACTGTTCAAAGGAAGCGTTCGATAAAATGACAGATGAGTATTTCACCGGATCTACTATAATGCTTTCTGATGAAACTAAAAAAGCTATATTCGACCAGATATTCAGTATCCAGGCAAGAGCATTTGCAATTTCAGGCAAAAAGGAAACTCCGGCTGAAAAGGAAAAGCGCATAAGAAAGGCTCAGCTTGATCTTGAAAGGGTATTCAGTTCAGCAGTGGTAGATACGATCCTAAATGATGTTATCGAAAAGGGTGGAAAAACAGTTAATCTTACTGCCCGTGAGGCGCTGTTCAAGGAATGTGAGCTTGTAGAGGGTGTGATACCGTCAGATAAGGACTATGCAGAAAGGGTAGGGAATTACATAAAGAACAGGATAGAAACAGCAATGAGAGTTGCTGAACCTATGATAGCAACTGATATAATAAAGGATAAAACTGAGATCAGCTTCCTTGCAGTATCAGATGCCTGCTCAGAAACCGATGCTAACCTTAATCCGGATGTTTCACAGACAGCGTATTTCTACCTTCCGAATTCCTATGGCAGTTCAACAGTAATGATAAATGATGAGTTCCCGGATACTGAGATTGTGTGCCTCAGACTGCAGTATAACTATAAGATCGAAAACCTCATAAAGTATAAGTACGGTTCACGCAATGAAAAGGCATATAGGGATCGTATATTGAACCTCGGCATGAAGCCTAAACAAACAGGCAATCCTGATGATGCAATAGTAACGGTAAATCCGCACCTTAACTGCCACTGGCATGAAGAGGGCTTCATACCTGCTATAACGGAAAAACAGCGTGAAATTGATAAACAGAATGATCTTAAAGCATTTATCTACGCGCTTGCGCTGGATATCATACAGCTTATAAATGACGATGAAAACCCGGATGAGAACGGCAATCCAAGACCGACCTGGTTTGCATATACAAATGGCTATGCGATGATCCAGCCGATCAAGAAATGCGGAAAGCTGATCGGAAATGGATATTCTGATGTATTCGATGCAATATCGTATAACGGAATGCTTAAGATGTCTATACTGCGCGACGCACAAAAGCATCTTCAGAATATAAAGGGATACAAGACCTCTGAAGAGCTGTTTGACGGACTTCTTGATCTGAGTCTTGTGGATGATCTTATACATACAGGCAGCGGTGATAACGCAAGCGATGCTAACCTGTTTGATATCTTCCAGAGTATGCGTTCACATACTAAGCATGAAAAATGGGAAAAGCTTTTTGATGGATTGCTTATTACTCTTTGGGAGATATGTGAGATACTTTTTGATAATAATAGTGTAACTATCAATAAGGCAACCAGAAGAATACTTGAGGCTATTTATGGAAACAGCTTCCTGGCAAGGAAACCTGAGTCTGAACAAGGAAAAGAAGAAAAATTATTTGTTTCATATTACAATGCAATTCTCAGGAAAAAGTATGGTGAAGAGGAAGAATAATGAAAGGAGTCGGCAATGTCATTTCGATTCTTTATTAATGTTGATCAGTGCCTGAACATGAATAACTTTGATTTTTTCTTCTATCGCGAACGCTCGGATCATAAGTTGTATATGATATCCGATGCTTATCTTGGCGAGGGCGTAGGCAAATCCTTCAAAAAAGCAGCTGGAGAGGTCCGGCTTTACCTTGATAGATTTCCCTATAATGTGAGAGACTATCAGATAATAGTAACGATGCGCAGTGAATATGGACATGAATCAAGAACCTGGAAGGATACCCTCCTTTCCAGACTTCTTGATATTGACCGTGACCTGAAACAGTCAAGGATATCAACACGGGCAGGTTTTTATACGCAGGTAGCGATAAATCTGATAATGGTATATGAAGCAGGCGAAATAAAAACGATACATGAGCTTGACGACGAATATATGAGTTCAAAAAGACTTCAGGAGGATCTCAGACTTCTAATGAAAGAGATCGGCGTAGATGAGGGACAGGAGAACAATATAACAGCATTGAAATCTGCTCTTGAAAAATACAGAAGTTCGCATGATGAAAAAGGTGATACCGGAGCTGTATCTGAATTTTTTGATGAGCTTATAAAGAAATACGAATCGGACAGCAAGCATCAGGATGATATACAGATATTAGGATCATTGAAGGAGATATTGGAGGATTATCAGATATTCGAGCTTATCGGTGATAAGCAAGACAGGAATTCTGATATCAATGCTTTGCTGAGGATAGTAGAATTTTCTGTAACGGATTTTGAGATACCACACGGGATGGAAAAATCAGTTACATTGTCAGAGCTTTGCAGGAATCATTGGAACAGCATAAAAAAGATGAATGATTCCGAGATTCAGGAAAAATACAGTAAAATGCTTTATCACTACAGAGAAAGACTGAGGGAGTATGTAGAGCTTGAAGAAGCTGGCGGCGGTTCAAGGGTGATGGAGTCAGCTTTGCCGACATACAATAAGCCGTCTGATGAGGAGATATCTGTTGCCGGAAGTGAATTTGAAAAGAAAATATCTGTTGGAAATGAGAATAATAATAGTATGAAGGGCAGTCTGGAGAGATTCAGGAGCAAGATCACACCATCAGCAAATCTGTCAGATGAATGGGATAATGTTTATGAGGGAATAAAACAGACTCTTGGAGAGCTTGACAGAGAGCTTTCATCCTATTCGGATAAGCTGGGCGATGTCTATAAGGAGAATCTTGAAAAAAGAAAGGCAGAGGAGGAGGTCTGGCATAATAAGTGTTTTGTGTCGGACAAGGATACGCCCGAACAGATAAAAATACTACAGAGGGATGAAGAGCAGCTTCTTGATATGCTGAATCAGCCGCAGATGACTCCTTCACTTCAATTTCAGGATCAGCTGAATATGGCAAAAGCGCTTGAAGAAGGCAATGCGGATATATCACATTATATAAGCTGCATAAACTCGGTATCAGTGAGGAATTTCATACTTCTGATACTGGTATTAGTCGGAGTATCAGGAGTGTTTTATGCGCTTTTGCAGACTTATGATTTCAAGTCTCCGGTAATGATGCTGATATTTGTGTCATATATTGCAGCAGCCGCAGTAATAATGTTTTTCTCATGGAAAATACCAGTGAGTTATTACAGAAAGAAGATGAATTCAACGCTCGATTCATTGATCGGAGAAATGGATAAGTACATCGTTGGTTATATGGAAAGAGCAAAGCAGCTTAAAAACTATATCAACCTCATGAATCAGCTTGATTACCTTGAAAGACATCTGAGACTGAAAACACAGGCTGTTACAACATCAGAATGGCTGAAAGCGGCGCATCTCTGGCATATAGGACAGGCAAAAAATCATCTGAATAAGCTGGAGTTCTTCTCCGGATTGATAAGTCTTTACGATCCGGATACTGATAAGAGTACAGATGATAATTCCGGTACCAGCAGATCTCCGAAAATTTCATCGCAGTTTGTTGATGATGTTGTTGACAGCAGATTGTATTGGCCTCAGATCTGAAGGAGGAAGGTATGAAGATTCAAATAATAACATTTCTTTTATTTCTGCTTTTCAGTATCGGCATATTTTTCCTTCTGAATCTGCTGATAGAAAAGAAGCTGTCGTATGATATCGAAAAAAGATATCTCCAGTTCAGACAGATGATCGCAGCATTAATTGTTACAGCTGCTGTAAGCAATAGTCTTTCGTCATCATTTATGCTTACGCTGATAGATAATATAATAAACAATGAAAAGGTCACAGAAATACTCGATTTCATAATGCCGGCAAGGACATTTGAACTTATATATATGATCCTGTGTATTGTCGGACTGAATCTGATATATCTGCTTTTAATGATAGTAGTAATGTTCATTACAAAGCTGATATTCAGAAATAAAACGAAGTATATTGATTATGATAATTGTGTAGGGGCGGAATGTGCCCTGCATTTTCCCTGGAAGTTTGTCCGCAGATTCTACAGTAATGATGACAGGGGAAAAATATCCCTGAGCGGCGCAGGTTTTGTAATGGGAATGTGGGCAAAGGGAATGAAATATGCTTTTGCCATATTGCTTGTGATCGAATTCGGGTTTTTGTATTGGTCTGTGCTGTGGGGAAGTGATGACTGGAACAGCTTTATGCTTACGCTTTCAAAGGGCTGCTATCTGATACCTATGGCTGGATTTATTATTGCTGAGCAGGTACAGCTTTTTCTTGAGAGTAAAGAGGAAAATGAGACTGGCAGCTTTACAAATGTTGATATAAAAGCGGAGATGTCCGGAAATATTGAAAATCTGCTTTACAGATACAGGGATATCTATTCTGAAACAGGCGTACTGCTGTATTCTGAAACAGGCGGAAAGGATAATATCGAAAAGAACGGACTGCGGAGCAATGATATCGGAAATACTAAATCCGAGGACTGCATGGAAAAAGGTATTCTTGCGGTTATATCAAACCAGATAAGAGAATCCGGAGTTCATCAGAATACGAATTATCAGAATGTGGTCATAAGTCTGCTTAACGGTAAAAATGTAAGTATAAGGGATAACTGCCGCGGAGAATTTACAATATATCTTTGTGCTTATCTGAATTATTTTCTGTCACAGGGGAAAATGATATTGTTCCTCTGTAAAAACAGGGATGAAGCAGTTATAATGAATAAAGCGCTGACTGATAATACATCAAGGCTTAATGTACTTGATAGCGTATGGAATATTCGCTTTATAGATAATATCAATGAAAACGGAAGGGTAAATGTACTTCTGTGTACATACGATGAATTTCTCTCACTTGCAGTCAATGAACAGTACAAGTATATGCTGGACAGCGTTTACAATGTAGTAGTACCGGATGTGGATGCGCTGATGACTCTCGATTATATACGCACTGAGATGATATTCAGCAAGCTCAGGATATTTACGGAGATGAAGCAGTTTATATTCCTCTCGGAAACGGACAGCGATTCAATGAGGGCAAAGCTGAGGATGTATCTTCCTGAGAATTCTGAGCTTTGTGCCTACAGCAATGATATGCGTAAAAAGAATACTTCGATCATGGT
>CACZSM010000022.1 GCA_902783815.1 uncultured Ruminococcus sp. | reverse complement strand
TAATCCAATACCCCATTACAATTCCGCATCCTATATTTTAACACTGTACGGACAAATGCACTCCATACAGATACCATTACACATGAATTATATCACAATCCCCTGCATCTAATTTTCCGCAAAAGAAATATACTCTCTTTTATTTATCAATTTAACTATTTTTTTTCGAACAACACTTTTTATACTGTTAAAAGTAAACAGACCCGATATCTTTACGATACCGGGTCCATTATTATTCGGACTGAATCATCAGTTCATTTTATTACCTCTTGCAGTATAGCTTGTATGGAGATACTTATGAGCCTTCTCCTTACCGGGAGCCTCAAAGAACTCATCATAAACCATCTTGCATACAGGGCTTTCATCGCTGCATCTGAACTCAGAAGTCTTATCCTGATCGTACAGAGCCTTTGAACGGAGTGCCTTATAGTCAACATAGTTGCGAACGCTGTCACTCTGGAGTGGCTGACCGCCGCCGTTGATACATCCGCCAGGACAAGCCATGATCTCTACCATCTGGTAATCAGCTTCGCCTGCCTTGATCTTCTCAAGGATCTTACGAGCATTTCCAAGACCTGATGTTACAGCAACATTTACCTTAATGCCGGCAACCTCATAAGTTACCTCACGGATAGCCTCAGGACCACGAACCTCTTCAAAATCTACTTTCTTGAAGTCGCCGTCGAGAGTTCTTGCTGCGGTTCTGAGAGCAGCCTCAAGAACGCCGCCTGTTGCGCCGAATATTACGCCGCCGCCGGATGCCTTATCAAACGGCAGATCATAATCTTCCTCAGGAAGATCAACAAAGTCGATATGCGCTCTTCTGATCATTCTTGCAAGCTCTCTTGTTGTGAGTGCTACATCAACATCATCATAGTCGCCGTCGCCTGAGCGAAGCTGAGGACGGGTGCACTCAAACTTCTTTGCTGTACACGGAATTACGCTGACAACAAAGAGTTTTTCAGGATCAATGCCGTTCTTCTGAGCATAATAGCCCTTAAGAACTGCTCCGAACATAGCCTGCGGAGATTTGCAGGTTGAAAGGTTCGGAATAAAATCAGGATAGTAATGCTCAACAAACTTTACCCAGCCCGGGCAGCATGATGTAAACATCGGGAGAGTACCGCCGGTAGTAATTCTCTGGATAAGCTCATTAGCCTCTTCCATTATTGTAAGGTCAGCTGTAAAGTCCATATTGAATGCCTTTACACCCTCACCAAGACGGCGGATAGCAGCCGGCATCTTACCCTCTACATTTGTACCGATAGGCATACCAAAGCTCTCGCCGAGTGTAGCCTTTATTGAAGGAGCAGTGAAGAAAAGAACTTCCTTTTCCGGATCGTTGATAGCATCCCATACTCTCTGCTCATCGCTCTTTTCTGTAAGAGCGCCTACAGGACAGCTTACGATACACTGACCGCAGCCTACGCATGGAGAATCATTAAGGCTCTTATCAAACGGGCTGCCTACATGAACCTGATATCCTCTCTTGATAGCACCGATTACAGATACTGTCTGGACATTCTTACAAGCAGCCACGCAGCGCATACACTGTACGCACTTATTGTTATCACGAACGATATATGGTGACTGGTCATCTATTTCATATATCGGTTCCTCGCTGGTGAAGAATTCTTCATCAACGCCATATTCAAGAGCAAGCTTCTGAAGCTCGCAGTTATTGCTTCTTACGCATGAAAGACACTTCTTATGGTGTGTTGCAAGAAGAAGCTCTATTGTTGTCTTTCTTGATTTGATGACTGCAGGTGTATTTGTAAATACCTCCATGCCTTCCTCAGCCGGATATACACAGGCAGCCAGTAGTCCTCTGCGGTTTTTGGCCTCAACCATACATACACGACAGGCGCCGATACAGTTGATATCCTTAAGGTAGCACAGCGTAGGTATCTCTATATTAGCCTGCTTTGCAGCCTGAAGAATTGTATAGCCCTTAGGTACTTCCACAGGGATATTATTTATACTCAGATGTACTGTTTCCATAATATTATCCCCTCCTTATTTCGTTATGATTGCGCCGAAC
>CACZSM010000021.1 GCA_902783815.1 uncultured Ruminococcus sp. | reverse complement strand
CCGCAAGCCTTTGAAAAGGCTTGACCGAAACTTTTGCCTTTTTGTTGGCTATTTTTCTTTTAAAAAAAGTTGAATTCCATGGATATAGCTGCTGACATATGGGGACAAAAAATGCTGCTGATCATTTATCAGAGGATCCGGTATCTTCTTCAGATGTTTCCTCTGTTTTATTCTTATGTATGGATTTTGTGAGCTGTTCAAATGTTACGCCGTATTTGACAGCAATATCACGAGCATAGCTTACGCCCTCAGGCGGTGCAAGGAATACCTTATAGGAACGCTGTCCTTCATGTATGCCGGTGATAAGGCTGGCTACATCCATATCGCCTTCGAGAGAATTCATCAGATCAAGGTTCATTGCAAGTTCGTGCATATGTGTATTGAATATTGTTCTTGCGCCAAGGTATCTCAGAGATTTTACTACATCCTTTGCAATATACAGACCCTCTGCAAATGATGTTGTTGCAAGTGATTCATTGAAAAGGAGTACGCTCTTATCGGTAGCCTCTGCAAAGATAGTGCTGAGTCGTCTTGATTCCTCGCCAAGTCTGCCGAGATCGACAGTCTGGTTCTCATCTGCCGGGAAGTGGGTATAGATATTATCCGCCGGAGAGAGTGTTACGGATTCCGCAGGAACATAGAGTCCGTGTTGTGCCATAAGGAAGAGTATTCCCACAGCCTGAGTAAAAGTAGTTTTACCTCCGCGGTTAGGGCCCGTCATAATATATATGCCGTGTTTTTTATTGAATTCAAAATCATTGCATATAACATCCAGTTCTTTTCCGCCCTCTGCCTGAATTCCGAGTTTAAGGTTAAAAAGTCCTTTTGCATAAAGCTCACGGTTCTGGATATCAGTTATTTCCGGTTTGCACATAGGCAGACCGAGTTTCATCAATTTATCGGTATATTCAGCCCAGCGGATATAGAAAATAAATTCCGGAATAAGTTTTGTAAGGCTGTAGCCGCTGATATTTACATATCTTGAAAGTTTATTTTTTATTTGTTTTACAGTTGATCCAAGCATTTCATTTACAACTCTGCTGAGAGTGCTCATAAGCGGATCATCTCCGGCTGTTTTGCCGACCGTATGTATTTTTGTCATACCATCGAAGGAAGCGCCGTCGTGAATTTCACTCTTTTTTGCAGTGAAGTCAAGGAATTTATTAAGCAGTCCGGGACGGCTGAAAGGAGCATTATTGATCGAGACGATACCGACTTCTACAGGGCGCAGGTGGTTATCGAGGTTAACGCCAAGCGAAAGACTTTTTATTGCGCCGACTTCCTTCATAAGACCGCTTATATCCTCGTTAAGATGTTCAAAGCCGCTTTCGTTATAAACGGAGCTTACATATTCCTTCATTGCAAGGAGACCCTCAGACTTTATATCATTTTCGCTGAGGCTTTCATTTATTCCTGAAATACATCTTACATATACATCCAGTTCCTGCAGGCGGTTTATAAGCTGCCATACAGGAGCGGCGGTCTGATCCTTTACAGATTTTTCAAGTTCTTTAAGGTAGCTGAGTTCTTCAAGCAGTTCCTTGATCCTTTCACGGAGTTTAGGGAATTTAAGGATATCCTCAAAAACATCTCTGCGGTAGCGTATAATTTCCGGATCGGATTCAATTTTCATCATCATACGCTTGATGACATTCTGTTCATACTCTATATCAGATATATGCTGGCAGATATATTCAAGAGAGAGGTCATTACAACATTCCGGACTAAGGGTCATAGCTGAAGATTGTTTATTTTCGGGGAACAAAAGACTGAATTTATCATTCATAAAGATCACTGCCTTTTCGTAAAATTTTTATCTGTATCATATTATAAATGATTGTTGATGAATTATCAAACAAAGAGTCATTGACGAATTCAACCAATGATCCACGAGATAAAATGCCAGTTGAATCTCAGCATCTATATTATAACATTTCTTTTTCAATTTCTCAACAGTGACTTTTCATTTTCCGAAGAATGTCATTGACACAGCGCGTGACCGCACTGGCGCAGTGCCTCCGGTGCGTGACCGCACTGGCGCAGTGCCTGCGCTCTCATTGTTTCTCCTGCGCGGCTTCCATAACTCAAATATGGTTATCAACATACATAATTCTTTCTGTGTCCATTAATTTCTCCATGTCGGCATCCGCCGACGATGGTGCTGCGCACTCAGCGGCGGCAAAGCCGCCCTGTAAGCTACTGGTGCCACTTCCTACGATCAATCAAGGAGCGCCTGGTGCGTGACCGCACTGGAGGCACTGCGATTTATCAACCGTCTTTGAATTTTTGTTGACACAATATAGAAATTCATGTAAAATGGAATATGCAAGGCGCTCAGCCTACGGATTGCGGCAGTCCCCAAGTAAAACTTTTTACAAGGGGGCGAAATACTCTTTATGCTCCCTGAGTTTT
>CACZSM010000020.1 GCA_902783815.1 uncultured Ruminococcus sp. | reverse complement strand
TTTCAATTGAGAATTTCCATACGAAATTCCATTTCACGGTAAGACAGAGCGTAACAGATCCGACAAGAGTTCCGGCGATCTTGGAAAAGACCAAAGCCCATGCGCCGAATCCGGAAAGCGCAGCCGTAATACCGACAATACCCTGAGTCATGACATTCATAAAATTTCTTACAAAGCTTTTTTTGAAGTCAAGATTTTTTGTCAGCACAGCATTATGTACTGAGCAGACCGATCCTATAATAACATTGAGTGAAAGAGCTCTCATCAGGTCAGTCAGATCAGGTTCACTGTAGAAAACGGAAACAAAGGGCGCAGATATGAACAGTATTATATAAATTACTACAGACATTGCAAGATTGAGCAGAAACACAGATGAAAAATCGACATCATCCGCATCTTTTTTCTGTATAAGTGCGGTAGTAAAACCGTACTGTATAAAAATATCGGACACGGCAATAAAAATAGTCAGAAGTCCGACAATACCATATTGTTCCGGGAGCAGTATTCTTGCGAGGATTATCTGAATAACGAACTGTGCAAGCTGCATACCTGCCTTTTCAGCAAATTTCCATGCCACGCCGCCCAGAGCTTTTTGCTTTAAATCAGCTTTCATAATATTTTGCCTTTCGATGGTCTTTTTATTCCTATGAAACCGCCAGTCAGTATTTACATAAAGATTTCCGATACAGCGCCAGAAAAATTATCACTGCTGAAACAGACGGTCTTACCTATTTGAGTATTTCTGTTTTTAGAAAATTAATGAGGCTTTATAGTTGACTCATTTTTTTCTCCAAGTTCTCTGTAGAGTTCAATATATTTTTCAAAACACTTTTTCTTGTCGAAGTACATATCTGCAATTTCTTTACAGTGAGCAGTGTTTTTTCCCTTTTTTAATACACTGTTTATTGCAGCGTAAAGCATATCAATGTTGCCCTTATCTACTACTTCACCGCAGCCTTCAAAGACACTTTCAGGACTGCCGCCGGTTTTATAAGTAACAACAGGAGTACCGCAAGCAATTGCTTCCAAGTTAGTAGTCGGATAGTTGTCCTCTAAAGTCGGATTAATAAAAACATCTGCGGCGCTGTATATCTTGGCTAATTCCATTGGGCTGTTTGTTTTTGGAATACCAATTATTCCGCTTGGCAAAGTTTTTATCTGACTCTTTGTCAAACCAACCATCACTATTTTTTCTTTTTCATTATCGATCATCTGAGCCAATTTATAAATATCCTCGACGCCTTTTCTTTTTTCCAACTCCATAGTAACAGACAATATTATTTTTTTGTCAGATAAATTATATTTTTCTCTGAAATCGCCTGCTGTCGGAGAAAAAACAGAGAGATCAATTCCATTTCTTATTACCCTTACCGGATAATCGGAAAGGAATGATTCAGACAATAATTCTGCTAACCAATTACACGGAGATACCAGAACAAGGTTTTTGACACCAGTGAAAGTATTTTTCTTTTCGATGTAATTCTTTTTGCTTCTATCGAAGAACCAGGTGTAAGGGTAGCAGTGCATATTAGGACAATCTCCGCATCCGGTCATCCATTTATTACAATTTGAATAATCAAAGTATGCACACCAGCCTGTAAAGGACCAGCAATCATGCAGTGTCCATACAACAGGAATATTTTTTTCTTTGATGTATTCAAAAAGGAGCTGCACATTAATATAATGATTATGCAGATTATGTAAATGAATCACATCCGGATGAATAGTATCAAGCCATTTTATCAGTTTTACCGTATGATGTTTATTGTAGAAGGCATGGTGTGCAAATAGTCTTGTTTGCAGAATACTGAATTTCAATTCTGGGATACTTTCCATACGAAAAGTGTTTTTATCATTTGTAGGCGAATATTCATAACCAAACGCAACATAAGATTCTATACCTTTTGTTTCAGAAATACCTTTTAAGTCATAAACTATCCTACCTGTACTGCCGCCATTTTTATAAACAGTATTTATTTGTACTACTTTCATTTTTATCCCTTCTATCGTAAGGAAAATATTTTTTTCTGTATTATTTTATCAGGATCATAATGGTAAGCGCCAGACTTTCGGCGATACTACAGGAAAGCCGACCAACAGTATCCTTATATTTTGCGGCTTCCCTACATTTATTTACAGTCACAATATCTCATAGTAGTATTTTAGCATATGTTGGCTGTATTATAATTCTTTATTCTAATATAGAATTATTCTTTTTGATTTATTTTTCTGAAAGTAAAAAATAATACTCATAATTATAAAGATATATTATATATTTTAAAACAATCTGAGATTTCAATGCTTAGTATTTGAAAAAAACATGGGCAGTTTTAGTTGAAATCGCCTAAAATGGTGTCTTTTTTGGAAATACTCTTGAAATCTTTGCTAATATGTGTATAATTAATAATATGTGGTTGTGTGTGATAGTATTCTGACTCAGAAAAGGGGGTGATGCTTTGTGTGGAAACGGTTTTACAAGTTAATATCCGTTGTGATGACTGCGGCAGTGCTGCTTTTGTGCTTTGATATTGTTGCATTTGCGGATGAGCTTCATGTCGGTTCGGTTCAGGGACTTCCGGAAAAGCTCGTTGTACTTGATGATAATGGTCAGTCTGTCAGTGAGAACGGTGAGTATTTCTTTTCTGTCGAAAATATGCAGGCTGGAGAAACTTATACAAAGAAAATACAGATAATGAATCTCCGTGAGGATGCTTCCTATGTAATTAATTTTCGCGCTGAGCCGCTGACTAATGTGGGTGAAATAGATCTTGAAAAGGAATGTTCATGTGATATTTACCTTGATAAAAAACTTGTGTACTATGGTTCGCCGTCCGGAGAGGGGACCCCTGATATAAGGACTACGCCGGTTTCTCTCGGAACATATAAGCCCGGTGAGAGCCATGTTATGAAGGTCGATATTAAATGGAGCGGCGCAAGCGTTGATAAGTTTATCGACGAGGGCGCAAAAATAGTTGACAGGAACGGAGTGTCTGTGGTACGCGAGCCAAGCGGTCAGAGACATATCGAGGGCGAGATAACTTTCAAATGGATATTCTATGCTGAGGTCAAAGATATCGAGCAAAGTACAATAGAGATCAGCGAAATATCCCGTCCGACAGATGATGATCCGAGTAAGCCGGGACAGCCAAGCAATAGTGAAGGCAGTAAACCACCGGATATGAACGATGTTATAAAGACCGGAGAAACAATTGCATTTATAGCTATAATGGCAGTTGCTCTGGCAATGCTTCTTTTGATAGTTCTTGTTATAGGCAAGAAGAAAAAGAAGATGAAGAGCAGTAAAAAGGAGAAATAGTCTGATACCCTGTGGCAGAGATGTCACAGGGTATTTGTGGATAAAGAGGGGAAGGAAAAAATGGAGGAATATCATTTTTTTGCAATAATGTCAAGAATGAAGTATATAAACCGCTGGTCGCTGATGAACAATACCCGTGTAGAAAATATAAGCGAACACAGCCTTACAGTGGCAATGATAGCCCACGCCCTGTGCGTTATAAACCGCAGACTTTTCGGAGGCAGCACTGATCCTGAATATGCGGCAGTGGCTGCCCTGTATCATGACTGTACGGAGATAATAACGGGAGATCTGCCTACACCGATAAAGTATTCCAGCAAGACCATGAGAAGAGCTTATGCTGATATCGAAAGTGAAGCAGCCGAACAGCTGATAAACTCTTTGCCGGAATATCTTAAGGAGGACTACAGAAAAATTATTTGCCCTGCTGAGGAAAATCAGGAGACACTCAGACTTGTAAAAGCAGCAGATAAGCTGTCTGCGCTTTTCAAGTGTATTGAGGAGGAAAGAATGGGCAATAATGAATTCAAAAGAGCAAAGGAAGAAATAATGAACTATCTGGAGAATATGGAGATCCCAGAGGTAAAGGTCTTTATGCGTGATTTTCTGCCATCATACTACCTTTCACTTGATGACCAGAATATATCTCTATAATGTACAATTTGTACGGCAGTAAAAGATAAAAAATATGAATAGCGCTGTTTTTTTATAAAATGTTTGAATATTATCGTGAAATGTTTTATAATGTTTTAGTGAAAAGAGGGTTCTCTGAAATCTTGTCGGACTGACGGCGAAATGTCTGTGAAGTATGTTTTCAGAGATTTATGAAAGTCAGATCGTGAGCAGCTCTTTAAGGAGGAACTTTATGGGTAATTCCGGGAATCATGAGAAAAGCAGATTATCCGCATCGGAAAAGGATGTGGTTTTTTATGATGCCGTTCAGCCGAAAAGCGATGTGGCTGCAATACAGACTCCCGTAAAAAAAAGCGGCAGCAAGGCCATACGCATCTGTGCAGTGGTATTCGGTGTTTTAATGATACTGGCAGGAACTGGCTGCCTGCTTATATATGGATTCTACAGCAGGATAAACTATGAGTCTATAAATATAGCGGAGGATGTTTCTTCTGCAAAGAATAATAATTCGTCACGGACAAATACCTACAGCGGAACACTCCTGACTGACTCGGAAATACTTAATATCCTCCTGATCGGCGCGGATACAAGGTATAATCAGAACAGGGGCAATTCGGATACTATGATACTGATGTCTGTGGATACAAAGCACAAAAAGCTGAAATTACTGTCTTTTATGAGGGATACCTATGTTTCTATTCCCGGCTACGGCGAAAATAAACTGACGGCTGCATATAACCTCGGAGGAGCAGCACTTACAGTAAGTACAATACAGGTGAATTACGGCATACGCATTGACCGCTATGCAATAGTGGATTTCAAGAGCTTCAGGAATATAATAGACACTCTCGGCGGACTTGATATCGAACTTACTCAGGAGGAAGTCGATTATATCGACTGGCAGTGCTGGACGAATAATCAGGTCCAGACAAGACATGAACTCGATGCCGAAAGCTACTCCTACAGCGATAACGGCAGCGGCGAAGAAACAACAATGGTACATCTTAACGGCAGACAGGCTCTCTGGCACGCAAGAAATAGAGGTGAGGAGGGCATATGCAGCGGTGATGACTATACAAGAACACAAAGACAGAGAAATGTTATCGGACTTCTTGTAAATAAGCTGAAATCCTCTGATGTAGCGACGATAATGAATGTAATATACGATATAGGGCCGATGATAAAAACGAATCTCAAATCCTCAGAGATATCAGCGCTTGCAACGAATGTTGTTAAGTACCTGAATTATGAGATAGTATCGGCATCGGCGCCGCAGTATGATATGATAGGCATAGATTTCTATTATTCAGATTATAACCGACCGGTATATGTAGATGGATGGATGGTAAGCTGCATAGTCATCTGCGATTGGGACGACTTCCGATATAAAACAGCGGAATTCGTTTTTGAAAACGGAACGATGGGCAGAAGAGAAAGTACAGAATGATAAACAGCAGAACAGCACAGCCTTAGCATAATGCTTTGCGCTGTGCTTTTTGATAAGGAGATGATATTGTGCCGGATATATACAGTAAGGGAGGAACAGTGGATTATGGAGATGGCTTCTATATAGAGGATCTTACGAACAAAAGGAATTTCCGCAGTATGGCAAATAATCCAGTACCTGAAAAACCACCGGAGGAAAGTCCGAAAACAGATAAGAATAAAGAACCGCCAAAGAAAAATAAAGGCTGCGGATGTGTATTTCATTTTATTATAATAGTGATATCATTGCTTCTTATCGGAACAGGAATATATATGATACTTGTGCTTTCGAGAGTCCACTATACATCGGACAGACCATTACATAACAGTGAAGTGGAGGCAGTAAGCAAAAGCGGAATAGAGAATATACTTCTGATCGGAGAGGATAACCATAAGGACAATGAACACGGCAGAGCAGATACAATGATACTTCTGACGATAGATAAGAATAAGAAGAAAATGAAGCTGACTTCGTTTATGAGGGATATTTATATAGATATACCCGGCTATGGATATGGAAAGCTGAATTCAGCATACGCCTACGGAGGAGCACTGCTGACTATGCAGACGATAGAGGAAAATTTCCGTATAAAGATAGATAAGTATATCCTGGTGGATTTTGACAGCTTTACGAGTCTGATAGATTCCGTAGGAGGAATTGATTTAGCGCTTGACAGGGATGAGATAGAATATATCAATATGCAAAGCTACAAAAACAGACAGACTGATAAGAAATCAGAGCTTGATCCGGATTCTTATGATTATAATGTAGATGGTGAGGCAATGGTTCATCTGAACGGCAGACAGGCTTTGTGGTACGCCCGTGACAGGGACAGCGCTGGCTCGGATTTTGACCGTACAAAAAGACAGCGTACACTGATATTGAAGCTGATGAGCGATCTTTCCGTACAGATGTATAAGTTGATACCGGCAGGATTTTCGATCTCTCCTTACCTTACGACTAATATGAATTCCGTTGACCTTACAATGAGAGGTGTTGATATTGCAGCAGCACTGAGATATGTAAGGGAGGAAAACCGAGTTCCTTTGAATAATAATTATTATGACGATTATTATAGTGACAGCGGTCAGGTACTGTGTATTTATGATTATAATTATGAGATAGAGGAGCTTCATAAATTCGTGTTTGGATGAGTTATGTATATTATTACCCTCAGTATTGCATTATAAGGTGTTTTTTTCGGCAATATTGAGAAATACAGGTCTTGCCAAATGTGCAATAATATTGTATAATGAGATAATAGGTGTGATTATAGTATCAGATATGGTATGTCCTGTTTAGGTGCAGGAAAAAGGAATAAAGTTGTAGGGAGATATTTTTGATGAATTATACCGGAATTAATTGTCCAGTCTGCTCTGAGCCTTTTAAAGAGGATGACGATATTGTGGTCTGCCCGAAATGCGGCGCGCCGTATCACAGGGGTTGCTATGCTGAATCTGGCAAATGTATTTTCCCGGATCTCCATAAGGAGAAAAAAAGCTGGATTAGTGAAACTGGAAATGATAAAACAGAACAAAGTGATCCGGAAAGTGTTGTGACGGATGATGCAGTTATCTGTAGATCCTGTGGTCATAAGAATCCGAAGGATACTGTGGTCTGTGAGGAATGTGGAGATTTCCTTTTCGGTTCTGTTCATATCCTTAGGGGTAAAAGAAAAAAACCTGTTCAGGATGATAATGACAATGACCAGAATAACGATGACTCTGAACCAGAGTATATGGGCGGAGATCCTTTTGCTGATAATTCCGAATTCAGTAAGACCGGCAGGCTGTATGTGGACGGAGTTAAGGTGTTCGATATCGGCTTCGGCAAGGATGAGGATTTTGACGGAATAAAGGGTCATGAGTTTTCGGAATATGTAGGTTCTAATTGTCTGTATTATCTGCCGCTGTTTTCGTCGATATTCAGAAGAAATAAAAGCAGATTCCATTTTGCAGCGTTTCTGTTCGGAGGAAGCTGGTATTTCTACCGTAAACAGTATCTTAAAGGTTCTCTGCTTATGGCAGGTACAACGGTTCTGTACGCTATTAATGAGGTCGTGACTAAATTCTTTGCTAATCCGATGTGGGAGAAGGCTGCGGATGATATCAAGAACGGCGTCATGACAACCGACTCACTGACATCTTCATGGATGCCAAGCTGGGATATGTACTGGAACTGGATGGTAGATCACTGCAGCGCATGGGAGGGCTTCCTGATGCTTCTGCCGTATATACTCAGTCTGATAAGCTGGGTGATAATGTTCATATGTGGATTTAACGCCAATAAGGGATATTATAATACTGCAAGAAAAAGTATAAAGAAGATAAAGGAAGAAAACCCTGACAAGAGCAAAGATGAAACGGCAAGACTGATATCTGCAAAGGGCGGTACATCAATGGGACTTGCATGGATGATGACTGCGATTCAGGCAATAGTTATTTTTACGGTTACTATGATCATAAGGTAAAAAACTTCTGAAAACTATATACACAGGCTTTCCGTATGTCTGACAGAACCGGATTGTCTTGCGGTTTTCAGAGAAATATTAAAAGATCTGAGGAGGATGCTTTATGAAGGTTACAAAGGCTGTTATCCCGGCAGCAGGACTGGGAACAAGAGTGCTTCCCGCATCAAAATCACTGCCGAAGGAAATGCTTACCATCGTTGATAAGCCTGCAATACAGTATATTGTTGAGGAGGCTGTAAATTCCGGCATTACGGATATACTTATCATTACAAACAGAGGTAAGGGTATTATCGAGGATCACTTCGACAGAAGCCCTGAGCTTGAACAAAGACTTCTTGCCTCCGGCAAAAAGGAAATGTATGATGAGGTAGTTTCGATCTCTAAACTGGCTAATATTTTCTTTATTCGTCAGAAGGAAACAAAGGGTCTTGGTCATGCTGTAAACTGTGCCCGTTCTTTTGTGGGAAATGAGCCGTTTGCAGTGCTTTACGGCGATGATGTCATTATAGGAGATGACCCTGCCTGCGGTCAGCTTATCAGAGCTTACGAAAAATATGGCAAGTCAGCGGTCGGCATAAAGGCAGTACCGGAAACCGATATCCATAAGTACAGCTCCCTGAAGGTTGAACCTCTTGAGGACAGACTTTTCCTCTGTACTGACATGATCGAGAAGCCGCAGACAAAGGAAGAAGTGCTTTCACTGTATTCAATTCTCGGAAGATGTGTGCTTACACCGGATATATTTGATATTCTCGACCAGACCCCTCCGGGAGCAGGCGGAGAAATACAGCTTACGGATGCAATGAGGACTCTTGCCCGTACAGTAGGTATGACAGGTGTGGACTACACCGGAAAAAGATATGATATGGGTGATAAGCTGGGCATCTTGCAGGCAACTGTTGAGATAGCGCTGAAAAATCCGACAGTCGGTGATGCTTTCCGTGATTACCTGAAGGAGCTTGCTCCTACACTTTGATAATGAAGGGACTATTGTACAGATGGATGTGCGATAGTCCCTGTATGTTTAGATCGGGAAAGTGAAATGAATGAAAAGATTAAAAAAAGGAAAAATATCACGAATGGAAATATTGATATTGGTAATTGTTATTCTGGCAGCATTGATATTGTGGATATATGTGGATAATGTGAGGATAAGCGTAACTCACTATGATGTCGTAAACAGCAGGATCCCACAGGAATTTGAAGGATTCAGGATAGTTCAGATATCTGATCTGCATAACACCGAATTCGGAAGGAATAATGAAAGACTGATCTCAGCTGTCGTAAATGAAAAGCCGGATGTAATATTCATAACCGGAGATTTTATAGACAGCCGTCACACAAATACAGAAATATCCGGAGCGCTTGCAAAGGAGCTTGTTAAAATTGCACCGGTATATTATGTTGCGGGCAATCACGAGGGAAGAATACCGGAGGTGTTTGGCAGGTTTGAAAAGGAACTGTCGTCATATGGCGTCCACATTCTCAGGGACAGAGGATTCAAGCTCGGAAGAGAAGGTGCAGGGATAAATATTATCGGAATAGATGATCCGGAGTTTGTATGCAGCTATAAGCCAAGCTATGAGATAAAGGATATGATAAGCGCTCAGATAAGGAGTATCAAAAGAGATGACAGCTTTACTGTTTTGCTTGCACACCGTCCGGAGGTTATGGATGTTTACAGAGAAGAAAAAATAGACCTTGTTTTTTCCGGTCATGAGCATGGGGGACAATTCAGGATACCGTTTATCGGAGGAGTATATGCTCCGATAGAGGGATTTTTCCCGAAGTATTCTGAGGGAATGATAACTGAAAATGATACGACTATGATAGTCAGCAGAGGACTCGGACAAAGCGTTTTTCCGTTCAGAGTAAATAATCCGCCGGAGCTTGTTGTGGCAGAATTACACATGAAATAGTTAATACCTTTCATTTTTCGTGAAAAGATAATATATTCGATTTGCAAATTGTACACTAATTATTGTAGAATAATTAGTACAAAAATACAATAACTATAAAGGATTTATATAAGTTTCAACAATGTTTTTTTTGCATATTGTCTATTGTTATTTTTTCGTCAATATTCTATAATAATTGTGGTATAATTTTAAATGAGAGGTGTAATCGATGAGATTGCGAAAACAGGCATTAGGGTCCAGAAATCTGATTGGTACAAGAGTAGAAGAAGCCCGGAAAAAGAAGGGAATGAAGCAGAAGGAGCTTCTTGCACAGTTACAGGTCAGAGGTGTGGATATGAATGCATCTGGTCTTTCAAAGTTGGAAGGACAGATAAGATATGTTACGGATGTTGAATTGGTTGCATTGGCAGACATACTGGAGGTTTCGGTAGATTATCTGCTTGGCAGGGAGAAAAAGTAAATACAGAATGGAAAGCGGCTGAAGGACAGTCGCTTTATTTTTTTTTGATAGTTGAGAAGCTGGTAAAAAGTTGCTATTGCAAAAATGAGGGAGGAATAATATTATGTAATATAGAGGACATCCAGTGAAAATGGATGCTCATAATTACTGTATCCCGGAGGTATTCATTATGAATATCGAACAGCTTGACACTTCCAGAATTTTTGTATCCCTCTGCGACAGCGAGCTTCAGGAGCATAGTCTGAGCTTTGAATCCCTGGATATGAGAACTCCGGAGGGGAAGGAATTTTTCAGAACGCTGCTTTGCTCTGCTGAGAAAAAGACCGGGGTAAAGCTGATCGGAAGGAAAATACGCATTGAAGCACTCAAATACACAGCCGGATGTATGCTTCTGATAACTGTGCGGCAGCGCAGTAACGGTCGCCGTTACCGTATCAAGAGCCGCAGCGGATTTTATACCTTTCGTTTTGATTCCGCAGACGACCTGATCTCATGTCTTGAATGTACGCGGTTGCCGTCATACATTCTGACGGAAGAAAATGGCATATACCGTATCATAATACCCCATGCCATGCCCGGACGGAATTATATGCGTATTCTATCGGAGTTTTCCGCGGAATACAGGCGCAGTGATATATACGCCTTTTCCGTTCTTGAGCATACACGGATAATTGCCCGATCATAAATCTCCGGACAAACGCATATACAATGAACAGTGAAAATAATAAAGGATAAGCGGTCATAAAGAACGCTTATCCTTTTTGTAATAAACTATTTCTCAAACGCTGCTTAAACGCAATGTTCCGTTATTATCGCAAATATACCTTATTGTTGCTGCGTTGTCCGGAAATAAACTATTTCTCCGACACCTTAAGGTCATTGAGGCAAGCCTGGCAAACGGTCTGATTCTTATAGTTGACAATATCATCGCCTGAGCCGCAGAAAATACACGCAGGACGATATTTTTTGATCACCACTGAATCACCGTCAACAAAGAACTCCACAGAGTCTAACCCACTGACGATATTCAGGGACTTTCTGATGTCAGAAGGAAGAACCAATCTGCCCAGCTTGTCAATTTGTCTTACACATCCGATTGCTCTCATTGCTGTTACCTCCTTTTTGTAATATTAACAGAAATAATCTATTAACAACATATTACTATTTCAACCTGTTTTTGTCAATAGTTTTTCAATAAAATATTCATGGATTTTGTATTTTCTTATATTATTATAATATTACTTTCCCATCTTTGGTTATTTTGTACATTCCGGAAATGTCGATATTTGTCGCAAAAAATACGACAATTGGATATTTTAGCAAATTTTGGGATTTGTATAATAGTGACTTTTTTCTACCTTTCATTTTTTCACTTTTGCATTTTGAATGACAGCATTTTTGTACATAAATCAACTGTGTAAATACGGTATATCCGTAAATAGTTGTGCATGATATTCACCGTAATGGAGGCATAGTGATGCTTGGATATATCTGGACCGGGATGATAATAATGAGTATAATGTGTTCAATTTTTACCGGAAGGACAGCCGAAGTCACAGCTGCTGTTACTGACAGCGCGGTAAAGGCAATACAGATAATAGTTACAATGACAGGTTCAATATGTCTTTGGACAGGCATAATGAAAATAGCACAGGAAAGCGGAGCAGCCAAAGGATTATCAAGTGTATTATCACCCATACTGAGGAAGCTGATGCCGGGATTAAAGCCCGGAAGTGAAGCGATGCAGACAGTATGTGCGAATATAACGGCGAATATACTTGGGTTAGGAAATGCGGCGACACCTTTTGGACTAAAAGCAATAAGCGAAATGCAGAAGTCGAATCCGCTGCGTGACAGACCTACGCCGGATATGGTATTATTTGTAGTTCTGAATACTGCGTCATTACAGCTTATTCCAGCGACAGTCGCAGCGCTGAGGCAGTCCGCCGGGAGTATTTCTCCGTACTCTATAATACCCTATATCTGGATATCGTCATCAGCAGCAGTAGCGGTGGGCGTATTGCTTACAAAGACCCTTTGCAAAAGGGGGTAGTTTATGGATATCATTGGTATATATGCTGTTCCTTTCATTCTTATTATTATCCTGATCTGCGCCATAGTCAGGAAAACAGATATTTTCGGCGCATTTTGCAGCGGCGCAAAGGAGGGTATTACAGCAATGTTCAGTATTGCGCCCTCGCTTGTAGGACTTATTGTTGCTGTAGGAATGTTGACGGCATCAGGATTTTTTGATATAGCCGCAAAAGCGCTTTCGCCGGTATTCAGTGCCATTGGCTTTCCGGCAGAGCTGCTCCCGCTTGCGCTTGTACGCCCTGTATCGGGCAGTGGTTCGCTTGCAGTGCTTTCATCCATACTGGAAAAGTACGGCGCAGACAGCTTTATTGGCATGACGGCATCTGTTATGGCTGGATCTACGGATACTACATTCTATGCAATAGCCGTATATTACGGCTATGCAGGCATAAAGAAAAGCGGCTGTACACTGCCGTGTGCACTTGCCGCTGATCTTTTCAGTATGTTTTTTTCGATCCTTACAGTCAGGATGATCTATTGATCTTACTTCCACTCGCCGAAGTTGCCCCAGAAGTTATCCCAGAAGCTGCTGTCTGTGATCCTTGTAAGAGCGTCAACATGAACCTTCATTGACTCGGAAACTGCTCCGTTCGGAAGGAGAACATATGTTTCAGAAACCTGACCGTCTATAATTATAATACCATCTGCATTGCCGTCTGCTGCATCGGCATTAAAAAGTCTTGTATCTGTGCCGGAATCATCAGTTATAAGGAGGTATTTATTGCCGTCTTTTTCTTCAAATGCTGCAAACTTTGATTTGTCAATATCGGTGTAGAGATTTGCTTTCTGATCAGGATCTGTTGAGATAGTGTAGAAGCCGTCAGTTTCGACGAGGTAAAGTGTATCATTATCCTTATCAAAATCGCCGTGGATGTAAGTATCATAGTTTGTATCGCCCTCGGTGTACTGTATAAGACGGGTATTATTACCGAAGTCACCGTATCTTGCTTTTTTCTGTTCGCCGTTTACCATGATATTGATGTACTCTCCCCTTGATGCGGAAACTACTAATCCTACTGCCATTACCAGTACGACTGCTGCTGCAAGCGCACATATTACCTTTACTACTGTTTTTGATTTCTTGAATTTTCTTTCTGTCATAGTTCTTACCCTCTCTTTAAAAATTTCGTCTGCGTGTGTATTTCCGTAAATGTCTGCATAAAGTTCGCTGAATCTCTTTTCCTGCTTATCCATAATTATTCCTCCCCAAGAAAGTCCCTGAGCTTATCTCTTGCTCGTTTCAGTCTTACCTGCACATTAGATTCCGATATACCGAGTATTGTTGATATTTCCCTGACATCATATCCTTCGTAGTAATACAGATGAACGACCTCTCTGTAATTCAATGGGAGCTTATCGAGTGCCTCTTTTAGTTCCTCATGAGTTTCATCCCTGTATGAAGGGTCTGTATCGAGGTCATCGAACGAAACCTTGTTTCTATGCCAGAACGAGCTCCACATATTCCTGCACTCATTCAGAGCAACCTTTATAAGCCATCTTTTTATATGTTCATCGTCCTTGAATTCTGCATTTTTAAGGTTGAGCAGCTTCAGAAAAGCCGTTTGTACAGCGTCCTCCGCATTTTCCTTATTGCCGCAGCAACTCAGGACTGTACGGTAGATATCGTTCAGATACCTGTCAACGACACTATGGTATGCTGTGGAATCCATGGTTAAAGCCTCCTTTGTTTTCAGCGCCTTAATTTTTTTTTGCTCTCAAAAGATCTTTCATATACTAAACAATCGGGCAGGCAGAAATATTACACATGAAATAAAAAAATTTTTGGGCGCTCCTTGAGGAACGCCCAGAGTAGTAAAGAAACTATGAAAACATCCATTGCGGACTTTTAAAGTTATAATTTATGATACATCAAATACATAGGATATCTCGATGATAACTCCACTTTCCATAAGGAAATCCATGTGCATTTTATTTCCTGCGGAATAGCTTATAAAGTAGTCATCGCTTTCATCCGGGCTGCCGTAGGCAGAGGAGATATCCTCAGCTGTCATACCTGTTTTTATTCCCTTTGAAGTTGCGGAGCCGTTTCCGGTCAAAGTGATATTCAGCACGTTTTCTCCAGCCGGATCGGGGTAAGTTTCTATTGACACATCGCCGTAGTGGTATATTTTATCCTCGCCGGCGCCTATACAGCTTGGCGCATTATCTACTCTGTCAGGGGTACCCAGTGCTGAAAGCACATCAGCGCTGTCTGTGGGTTTAACGCTTGTGCCATTGTAAACGAATACCATATCAGAAGCGCCGAATCCGCCTGACGGTGTATTATCTATTGATTCTTCCTCAGAAACCTCTGATACTGGCTCTTCACTGATCTCCTCAGAGCTTTCTTCCTCGTAGTCCTCCTGTTCCGGTTCAGGCTTGCTTTCCTGAGTGCTTTCTGTTTTACTTTCTGTTTTACTTTCTGTTTTGCTTTCGGTTTTGCTTTCAGTCTTGCTTTCAGTCTTACTTTCTGTCTTACTTTCGGTTTTACTTTCCGTCTTGCTTTCAGTTTTACTTTCCGTCTTACTTTCGGTTTTGCTTTCGGTCTTACTTTCAGTTTTGCTTTCAGACTGACTCTGGACTGATGATTCGCCAATAGATACAGTTCCGGATCTTGTGCTGCTTTCCTCTGCCGGAGAGCCTCCGCATCCGGCAAGCATAGCCGCAGCTATTGCGCCTGTAAGCAAGAGAGTTAATTTCCTTTTCATAGATATACTTCCTTTCAAAATTATGAAACTATGACCGCAATATCAGGATCGTCAGAGCTTACACCGCTGATTTTAGCGGAAAAGCCATATTCAGATTTCTCATTTATTCCGGGCTTTCCTTTTTCCGTTATCGGAAACGCCTGAAATCTGCGTTCGCTGATCTCATCTTTTACTGTAATATAAATACTGCTGTTTGCGCTGACAATATCCTCATCAAGAATACCATACACAAGCAGATCATTGCCGGATCGTTCAGTTCTGATGATACTGCTGCCGTCATTGTTTACTCTCGTACCGCTTACGGAGGTTACTTCCGGAGCGCTGATATCTGGTCTGACACTGACAACATCCGACAATTTTCGTTCGACTATCTCATATATTATATCATCATAGCCCTCTTTGTCAATATCAAGACTGCGGAATCTTGTTATTTCAGTTTTTTTATAGTTATCCACAAAGTAGGGCAGAAGCGCCCTGAAAAACGAATCTCTTGAAACATAGACGCAATCCTGCGCAGAATTATTGACTGTTTGTATCTGAGTATCCATAGATTCACTATCGCCCATGAGGTTCTGCATTATTTCGTCATTAGTCAATGATTTTCTTGGTTTTATAAATCTGTAGCTGTCGAAGCTCATATCAAAATAATACTGGTCACACAGCGGCGGATCTGCCGGATACAGCATTTTTCCGAGGTCGCCCTTAAAATCACGGCGCACCTCATAGTTTGTTCCGCTATAGCTTTTATGCTCCTTTTGGAGTGTTGATAAAAGTAGGTCATAGCCGTAGAGCGCACCGATACCGTTCCAGTGTGTATCGTATTTCAAATACAGTTCCTCGCCGTCAGACTTATGTTTCATAAGCATTGATCTCAGGTCTGCGTAATTTACGCCTATTCTTTCAAGTTCCTTTTCAAGCAGTAAGAGGTTGCTTGTACTGCCCTGTATAAAACCAGCCGGCATATATTCGGGATATATGGTACTTTTATTCGGCGCTGCGGTAAAGATGAAATCCGCGCCGTTTTTTTCCGCGCAGCGCTGCAGTATCAGCAATGTTTCAGCGATATTATGTATTTGTCTGTCAGAAAGAGTTTCACCGATAAAATCTCCTATTTCCTCCTCTGTAAAAAGCCAGCCGTCTTTGCCGACGATAACACTGTTGGATCTTTTGCCGAGTATGCCGCTGTCGGTTTTATTTTTAAGGGTTATAATATCCGCCCTGAAAGGCATCATCTGAGTGAACCACAGGTTACATTCATCCGAAAAATTACCATTCAATCCATTTTCATTCACAATAGACGGCATTTCAGCCGCAGGCTCCTTGCCTACAGGATTCTCCGAGCGGAAAAATGGCAGCAGAGCTGCCGGCAGACAGCAAATTATGAGGAAGATAGCAATATAAATAATGTTTATGTACTTTTTCATATAAATACCCTCCTCAGAAGCGGAAATAGATAAATGGGTTGTAGCTTGCAGTCATAAGGCTCATAATACACATAGCGAAGAGAACCAGTGAAACTGCGCTTGCAATATACTCTCCGGCAGCGGCATGACCCTTACCAATAAACAGTTCTTTCAGTTTTGGTGCAGTCGGAATTGAGAATATTACTGCGGCCATAGTAATTATGATCCCATACGGTTCAAGTACCAGAGAATAAACATAAGATGATGCGGTATAGTTTCCGCTGAAGTGTGAGAACATTCCTCCGATATACGAAAAAGCCTGTCCGATGGAATCCGCGCGGAATATTACAAATGTAAAAAGTATGACGAGCAGACAGTATATATGAGATATCACTTTAAGAACCGGCTTTTTGCTTTTTACTATTCCGATAACGCCATAGTTTTCCAGCATGAGGAAAAATCCATGTATAAGACCCCATAGTATAAATGTAAGGTTTGCGCCGTGCCAGAGTCCTGTAAGAAAAAATACGATTATTTTATTGATATTTGTCCTCAGCTTACCCTTACGGTTTCCGCCGAGTGGTATATACACATATTCCTTGAACCATGTTGAAACAGAGATATTCCATCTTCTCCAGAAGTCCTGCATTGAACCGGTGGAGAAAGGATAGTTAAAATTCTCCTTGAATGTAAAGCCGAACATTTTTCCGAGTCCGATAGCCATATCGCTGTATCCGCTGAAATCGAAGTATATTTGCAGCATATAAGCGGCGGCGCCGATCCAGAGCGCCCCTGCCGAAAGACTTCCGAGATCCCTGTCAAAAGCGGCATCGGCAGTCATACCCATAAAATTAGCGATAAGCATTTTTTTGGACAGACCGAAAATAAATCTGCGTATTCCAGCGGCAGTTTTTTCTGCGGATATTTCTCTGTTATTTATCTCAGATGCAAGATCCTCAAAGCGGATTATAGGTCCTGCAATAAGCTGAGGGAAGAGTGAGATATAGAGAAAAATATTCAGGATATTCTTTTCTATAAGCTCCGGCTTTTTATATACATCTATCACATAGGACATTGCCTGAAAGGTAAAAAAAGAAATACCGATAGGCAGCGCTATCTGAGGAATATTGAAGCTGATGCCCGTTATTCCGGACATCAGCTCCGCAGTGAAGCAAAGATATTTGAATATATACAGCATCAGTACATTGAATATCACCGATAACACCAGAAGCGGTTTTTTCCGCTTTCCTGCCATCCCCAGACCAAAAAAGTAATTGACAACTATTGACAGTATCATCAGTGCAACAGCTTTAGGTTCGCCGTAGGCATAGAATACAAGGCTTGCAGCTATCAGTATGATATTCCGTACCCGGATGCTTTTGAAGATCAGATAGAGTATGTAAACCGCCGGGAGAAAAATAAATAAAAATACAGTTGAACTGAATACCATTTTTCCCTCCGTCAATAACAGGCAGGGTATTTATTTCTGTCCCAGGAGAAATACGGACTCATAGAACTGTCCTTAACGAGGTAGTGCGGCGGTACTCCGATAACAGGTGTCGGATCCATATGGCGCCAGCCGTAGGACATTTTGATTATTACCCAGTTGTGAGGACTTCCATATGCGTAGTCATTGATACCGTCATCAACTCTGTAAACTGAGTAGCCGGCTCTTTTGAGCAGGTAATACAGCAGAGCAGCTCTCTGGTAGCAGGCTCCGCGATGGTATTTTATCGTATATACACACATATTTTCAAGTGTATCCTTATTTAAAGAACGGTATGCCATACTATCTACATAATTGAAAAGAGAATCTACCTTTTTAGTATAGTAGAAAATTATATCGTCAGCAACTATCGGAAGTGTTTCGGTAGTTACTTCATAGTAGTTTGACCAGTTGTAAAGAGCGAGATTATATACCCAGCCTACAGTCCCTTTGTAATTTACCATTATCCAGTTGCCGCTGCTTTTTATGATCCTTACAGGAGAATTATATGGTACATTACTATCAAGAGTAACGGTTGCCCATCTTGGATTTGCCATAAGATAGGCTTTGTGGATAGTATAGGAGTATGTTGTTGATGATGATGTTACAGAGAAGTATTTATCGCTTATGGAGGTTCCGTCACTTACAGATACTTTGAATCTGTAGCAGCCTTTTTGGGAAAGATTGTATGTCCATGATGAGCTGTAGCCAAAATCCTTGAGTACGGTCCTTTCTCCGCCCTCATACTGGCAGCTGTAGCGATAGAGGTAGGGTAGATATCCGCCTGTTGCAGAGGCGCTGAGTCTTATTGTATCGCCCTGCTGGAGGTCAGTATTATTTATTCTGGAAGTATTGATAAGGCTTTCCCCGGTATCTTTTCTGACGGTTATGCGGTAAAGATTTTCCGTATAGGTACGGGTTTCGTCAGCGCAGCCGATAATGATAAGATATGATCCATATTCGTTAAATGTCATTTCAGCGTCCTGCTCAGAGCTGTAATTCTGTACAACGATCCATTTTCCATCGGTGGTCTTATAGCTGAATTTATAGATATAAGGAGCAGTTCCGCCATATCCTTGCGCATACAGATGGAGCTTTTCACCGACCAATATTGATCTACTGCTTATATTTGATCTGACTGAGAGAGGTTCATGAGTAGCCTTAGTTACTGTCAGAGACATTTCAGTTTTTACACTAATATTTTCTGCATCCCTTACGACAGCAAAGATCTTATAGTATCCCGGTTCATCAAAGGTATAATTCAAAGTATTATTGGAGCTATAGTTTTGCAGGACATGGAGTTTATTATTGTTGTCCCTGTAGAAAAAGCGGTATTTATATTCCTTTTCACCGCCTGATGCCTGTGCTGTGATGGTAACTTCGTCCTCATTGCTCACATCATTGCTGCTGACAGAAGCCTCGATTGTCAGAGGATTGAGCACATCTACGCTGAGTACCTTTTTTGTACACTTACCAACAGAGTCTTTAACGACAGCAGTGATCTGATAAGTACCTGCATGGTCAAAAGAGACATCAGCGAAATCGTCCTGACCGAAGTTTTTGATGACAGTCATTTTTCCGGACTTATCGCGGCTGAGGAAGCGGTAGAGATAGTCGCCCTGGCCGCCGTCAGCCTCAGCGGAGATATGGACATTTTCCCCTGCGCCGACAGTTTCACTGCTGACAGTTGCCGAGATCGAAAGATCATCAGTAGCACCCAAAGCAGTAATGCTGGTACAAAAAAGCGAGCAAACTGCAATTGAAAGTGTAACAAACAGCAAGATTAGTCTTTTTTTCATAATTCAACACTCCTATAATAATTTCGAGGAATAATAATTTCATATATAAATAATATTTAAAGAAATCAACAATCCCCCATAATAATGGTATTTTATCATATTAGTTTCATTCTGTCAATGTTTGTCCTACTATGATTCTAAAACTCAACTTTAGCTATTAACATACATGAGAATAAAAGTGTCCGTTGATTTCTCCATGTCAGCAGAAGTAGAGAATAGAGAAAAACGAATAGATAATAACGAATAGTGGTGTGGTTCCTTAATTCAGGGGCGTCTGTTTTATGCCATAAAATCATACACTAAGCAATGGAGGAGAAAAAAGATGAGCCAGTCAACAGACTGACTCACCCGTGATATTATTTAAGATTAAACTATACGCAGAACAATTATTTGCCAAAGATATTGAAACGGAAGAGTTTTGTCTCGTCCTCAGGCTTCTGACACTCAAGGTGTGCATTTGAGATCTTGCCGCCATCGATCAACTGTGTAAGACCGATAAGCTGACAGAGCTTACTCTTGAGATTAAGACGATCGCCCTCATCTGTTACGAGGAAAACATCACCCTCACAAGTGTCTATTTCTGCAAGGAAAGCCTTTACATCAACATCATGTACTTCTATTGCTGTCATGATCAATTACCTCCTGATTTCAAGATTTATTTCTTCAACAGATTTATTTATCTGTTGTCAATATTATATCACATTCAAGCGTAAAGTCAATGGGGAATTTAAAATTTTTGCAAGTTTTTATGTGGAATATGCAGTAATAATCGCGTTGAATTTTGTTGATGTTGCATAACAAATATAATAATTCACGAAATTATCCGACCATCGCTGATTTTTATTTTTCTTTTTGCTGCATCAGCGATATGCTCATCGTGGGTAATAAGGATGACAGTAACGCCGGCGGTATTCATATCCTTTATAACAGAGATAACATCCTCACCGGATTTCTTATCAAGGCTGCCGGTAGGCTCATCAGCGAGCAGCAGTTCGGGATTTGCAGCGATAGCCCTTGCGATGGCGACTCTTTGTTGTTGTCCGCCGGACAGTTCATTAGGTCTGTGGTACATTCTCGAATGGAGTCCGACCCTGTCGAGGGCAGATTCAGCGAGAAAATTTCGTTCAGACTTATCAATTTTCCTGTACATAAGCGGGAGCATAACATTTTCCTTAGCATTAAGAGTAGGGATAAGGTTAAAGCTCTGAAAGACGAAGCCGATAATTCTGCTGCGCAGGAAGGTAAGGTCAGCGTCGCCAAGGTCGGAAACAGGGCATCCATTGAGATAGTAATTGCCGCTGTCGGGTTTGTCGAGGCAGCCGAGGATATTCATAAGAGTAGATTTTCCCGAGCCGGACTGACCGATCACCGCGACAAATTCGCCTTTTTCCACAGAAAGCTGTACATTTCGCAGAACATCCACAACGCCGCATTTAGTATAATATCTCCGGCACACATTTTCAAGTCTAACCATTTCAGACATAACATATCCCTCCGGATATATTATTCATCAAGCGGCGGAAAAATATTCACAGTGAAGTTACTGTCTGTTGTCAACATTATATCTGTATTCTTTAGGAGTCATTGCAAATTTCTTTTTAAAGATCCTGTTGAAGTAGGACAGATTGCTTATTCCGACACGGGAAGCGACCTCAGTTATCTGACAGCTTGTTGTAAGCAAGAGATTTGCAGCGACATTAAGACGGTAGTCATTAATATATTCTATACAAGTCATTCCGAGATATTTTTTAAAGAATCTCATGAAGTAATGCTTACTGAGTCCGACCTTTTCGGCGAGTTCATCAATTGTTATAGGTTCGGTATAATTATCGCCGATATAGTCAAGAATAGTTTTGATATTTCTTGTAGTAGTATCCTTTATTCCTGGGTCATAATCCATAGGATCGAAGAAGTAGCTGAACAGGAGGTAGAAGAGGTTATAAAGTTCAGCTTTAATGCGTACCTCATAGAATTCTCTTTGTTCATCGTACATATTTATCATACTGTGAACAGTCCTGTAAAGTTCCTCATAATGCGCGGCATTCGGAGAGATCACAACAGGATTAAAGTACATCTTTTCCATAAATGGGGTAAAATACTTTATCGAGCAGGCATCCGTATTATTGCTTATGAGCATACTCATATTAAAAATAACAGATCTGAATTTTGTTCTGATACCGTCACACGCTCTGAACGAATGTATGAGGCATGGATTTATAATAATGATATCGCCTTTTTTAACATGATATGTTTGAAGGTCAACAAATTCATCGAATTCTCCGTCCTCGACAAGTACGATCTCCATTTCCTCATGCCAGTGCATAGGATATGTAGTATAAAAATCCGGCATTACTGTGCTTACAGCAACAAACGGGAGCAAAAAGTCTCCTTTTTTACCATTTTCCTTCAGGCTTAATAATTCCTCTTGCGCCATCATATTAAGATCACCTTTCCTTGCAGCAAAAGTTTGTCTATAAACATCAAAAAATCAAATAAAATACGATGATTTTAATACAATAGTATTATAATACAATTTCTCCACTTCTTCAATAACAAGAAAATGCCCTGAATAGTATTTTACTATCATTTGCAGGATAAGCAGAAGCTGCTTGCAATAATTATTTTAAATAGTGGTACAGGAGAAAAAATCAAAGCGAATGTGCAAAAAAACTGCCGAATCTTTCAGCTATCGGACAACAAAATTTGTTAAAGTCGTATAATTATTATTACGATCATGACGGATTAGTGAAATACTCTTGTATGAAAAACGAAAATATGTTATAATTTCCTAGTATATGCAGATTCGTTTTTCTTGTTTTCGGAGCAACAATAATGCTCTTGACGAAATTTACCAAAAAAGGCTTTTTCTGACATCGGAAAAACGGCGCTGTCTGCAAACCCACAGCTGTCCGGAAAAGGGCTGCTGATATCCAATTAATCTTAGAAAGGATTGTATCAAATGTATAGGATCGTAAGAAAACAAGAATTGAACCCTACGGTCACTCTTATGGAAATTGATGCTCCGCTGATCGCAAAAAAGGCTGAACCAGGTCAGTTTATTATTTTCCGTGCCTTTGAGGACAGCGAGCGTGTTCCGCTGACAATTGCAGATTATGACCGTGAAAAGGGTACTGTTACAATTATTTTCCAGATAGTCGGCGGCGCCACTATGGAACTTAATTCTCTTAACGAGGGCGACAGCCTTCATGATTTCGTCGGACCTCTCGGCAGACCAAGCGAAACCGAAGGACTAAAGAAAGTAGCAGTTGTTGGCGGCGGTGTCGGATGCGCAATAGCATATCCGATAGCAAAGAAGCTGAATTCACTTGGCTGCGAGGTTCATTCTATTGTAGGTTTCAGGAATAAGGATCTTGTTATTCTTGAGGACGAATTCAAGGCTGTAAGCGATAAGCTCTGCATGATGACCGATGACGGCAGCTATGGTACAAAGGGTCTTGTTACAAATGCGCTTGAGGAGCTTATCAAGGAGGGCAATGAGTACGATGAAGTCATTGCAATAGGTCCTGTAATCATGATGAAGTTTGTTTGTATGCTTACAAAGAAGTATAATGTAAAAACCATTGTAAGCATGAACCCGATAATGATAGACGGTACAGGTATGTGTGGCGGATGCAGACTTACAGTAGGCGGAGAAACTAAATTTGCCTGCGTTGACGGACCTGATTTTGACGGTCATCTTGTTGATTTTGACGAGGCTATGCACAGAGGTACAATGTACAGGGATTTTGAGCAGCACGCCCGTGAAGCATCATGTAATCTTCTGAATAAGGAGGTAAAATAAAATGGCAGTTACAAGAAATATGGATCCGAAAAAGTGTCCGATGCCGGTGCAGGATCCGATGGTAAGAAGAAATAATTTTGATGAGGTCGCTTTGGGCTATACCTATGAAATGGCTGTAAATGAGGCTAAACGCTGCCTTAACTGCAAGAATAAGCCATGTACTACAGGATGTCCGGTGCAGATAGATATCCCTGCATTTATCGAAAGAGTTGCAAATGAGGATATGGAAGGCGCTTATCAGGTAATTTCAAGATCAAGCTCACTGCCGGCTGTATGCGGAAGAGTATGTCCGCAGGAAAAGCAGTGCGAGAGCAAATGTGTAAGAGGAATAAAGGCTGGCTGCGAAGCTGTCGGTATCGGCAGACTTGAAAGATTCGTTGCAGACTGGCACCGTGAGCATTGTACGGATACCCCGGCTGTTCCTGAGCAGAATGGTCATAAAGTTGCTATAATCGGCGCAGGTCCGAGTGGTCTTACTGCTGCCGGAGATCTTGCAAAAGCAGGATATAAGGTAACTGTATATGAAGCACTGCACCTTGCAGGAGGCGTTCTTGTATATGGCATACCTGAATTCAGACTTCCGAAAGCTATCGTACAAAAGGAGATCGACAATCTTAAGGCTATCGGCGTAGATGTTGAGACAAATATGGTCATCGGTAAGGTACTGACAGTTGACGAGCTTTTTGAAATGGGTAATGAAGCCGTATATATAGGCAGCGGCGCAGGACTTCCCCGTTTTATGAATATACCCGGCGAGAGTCTTAAGGGTGTATATTCAGCAAATGAGTACCTTACAAGAATAAACCTGATGAAAGCGTACAAAGAGGGCAGCAAGACTCCTATAAAGCACAGCAAAAAGGTAGCAGTTGTCGGCGGCGGAAATGTTGCTATGGATGCCGCAAGAAGTGCAAAGAGAATGGGCGCTGAGGAAGTATATATCGTATATCGCCGCGGCATGGAGGAGCTTCCTGCACGAAAGGAAGAGGTCGAACACGCTCAGGAGGAAGGCATTATTTTCAGGACTCTGACAAATCCTGTAGAGGTACTTGGAAACGAAGCCGGAGAAGTATGCGGCATGAAGTGCGTAGAGATGGAGCTTGGCGAGCCTGATGCAAGCGGCAGACGCAGACCTGTTGTAAAAGAGGGCAGCGAATTTGTGCTTGATATTGATACAATGATAATGGCAATAGGCACAAGTCCTAATCCGCTGATAAGAAGCAC
>CACZSM010000019.1 GCA_902783815.1 uncultured Ruminococcus sp. | reverse complement strand
CGGAAATGAAAAAATGGTCAGCACAGTCGTAAATGAGCTTATGAAGCATGGATGCAAGGTCGCTTCTGAGTCGATGTATGAGGTCCATGTTTCCGGACACGCTTGCCAGGAGGAGCTTAAAATAATACAGGGACTTACAAAGCCAAAGTATTTCATACCCGTACACGGCGAGCAGAAGCATCTTATTAAACACGCAAATCTTGCGATGGAAATGGGAATACCAAAGGAAAATATATTTATCGGAGATATCGGAAATGTAATAGAACTGAATAAGGATCATATGCGTCAGCTGCCGAGTATTCCGGCAGGCAAGATATTGGTTGACGGACTTGGCGTCGGAGATGTTGGAAGCATAGTGCTGCGTGACAGGAAGCATCTCGGTCAGGATGGTCTTATAGTTGTAGTGGTAACGCTTGAAAGCGGCAGCGGACAGGTAATTGCAGGTCCGGATATAGTATCAAGAGGCTTTGTGTATGTAAGAGAAAGCGAACCTCTTATGGAAGAAGCAAGAAGAGCTGTCCTTTCAGCTCTGAATGACTGTGATACTCAGGATATCCATGAATGGAGCGTTATTAAAAATACTATCAAGGATGAGCTTTCAAGAGTTCTGTATGATAAGACACGGAGAAGTCCTATGATACTGCCGATAATCATGGAGGTATAAATTTCGCAAGAAGCAGGTGTGCATGGTGAAGAAACGCAAAAACGGTGATCTGTATATCACTCCGCTGTTTCTGGTATTATGTATAGTAATGCTTGTTATGGCGGCAATAACAATACGCTGGAATGTCTATGTGTTTGCAGTTGAGCTTTTAGCTGCTGCGGCGGCTATTGTTGTTGTTGTATTCGGGATCATCAATCTGAAAAAGTATTTGTCAAGAGTTTCGGAAGAGGCTTTGAATTCAATAGATAAAACAAGCGGAGAAAAACTTGATCGTATTGCTGTGCCGGCATTGATAATCGGAGAAAATTCCGAGATCATTGCTGCGAATAAGCTGTTCAGGAGCTGTATCAGCAGGGAAAGAGAACCTATAGGTGACTCTGTGGGCGATTATCTCACTAATAATAATCCTGATACTCTGTATTCGGATAACGGTACGGAAACTCTTGCAGGAGATAAGTGGTATATAGCTTTTGCTGTAAGGGCAGAGGGGGCTTCTGTCGTATATTTTGTAGATAACGATCTTAATAAGCGTAATTCGGATGAATATGTGGAATCACGCCCGGTTGTAGCGATAGCCTCGTTTGATAATAAGGAGGAGATCGAAAGAGAAGCTGAGGAGGGTGAAGCAAGCAGAATATCTGTGCTTGTGGAAAAGACTATTGCTAAATGGGTATCCTCAACGACTGGTTTCTATAAGAAGATCAGCGGCGGTAGATATATTATAATTCTTGAGGAAAGATTTATCAGACAGTTTATTGACGAAAAATTCAAGGTGCTTGAAGAGATCAGAGAACTGAAGATAAATGACAGGTCAAATGCTACTATCTCGATCGGAGTGGGCAGAGGCGGAAGTACTGTCAAGGAATGTGAGATGTGGGCAAGACAGGCTCTTGATATGGCTCTTGGAAGAGGCGGAGATCAGGTCGCTGTGAAGCAGAATGAGACATACCAGTTCTTCGGAGGAGTATCAAAGGGTGTTGAAAAGCGTGATAAGGTCAGAACAAGAGTAATTGCTACAACATTGGCAAATCATGTAAATAACAGCAGTAATGTCGTTATTATGGGACATCGTTACTCTGATCTGGACAGCGTTGGTTCATGTATAGGAATGTGGAGCGCGGTCGTTAAAGGAATGCACAGGAACGCATATATAGTAATAGATAAACAGCAGACCCTTGCAAAGGCACTTGTTGCCAGCTTTGAAAAGTCTGGGTTTGAGAGTATATTCAAAACGGAAAATGAAGCGTTTGAGCTTATTGATGACCATACGCTGCTTATCGTTACAGATACTCATTCCCCTAATTTTGTGGAATCAAAGGCAATATATGAGAAATGCAAGAGAGTAGTCGTTATTGACCACCATCGTATGATGGTAAATCATATTGATAATGCCCTTGTGTTTTACCATGAGCCTTACGCTTCATCAGCCTGTGAAATGACAGCAGAGCTTGTACAGTATCTCGGCGATTTTTCACTGAGCCGTCTGGAAAGCGAGGCGCTGCTTTCAGGTATAATGCTCGATACAAAGAATTTTGTCCTTCGTACAGGAGTACGGACATTTGAAGCGGCAGCATTTCTGAGAAGCAATGGCGCTGATACAGTTGAGGTAAAGAGACTGTTCTCGAATTCTATTGATACATACAAGGTGAAGTATAAGCTGGTAAGTGAAGCTGAGATCTTCAATTACTGTGCAATAGCCTGCGCGGACAGCGCAACTCCGGATATAAGGATAGCGTCAGCACAGGCAGCTGATGAGCTTTTGGGCATTGAAAATGTCAAGGCATCATTTGTAATGTATAAGACCGGAAAAACGGTCAATATTTCAGCCCGTTCACTTGGAGATCTTAATGTTCAGGTGATAATGGAGGCACTGGGCGGCGGAGGACATCAGACAATGGCTGCTTGTCAGCTTGAAAATCTGAGTATAGCCGAAGCCCGTGAAAAACTGCTTTCGATAATAAATGAAATGGAGATCAATAAGAAAGCAGACAGCAGTACATAAATTAATCAGGAGAGTGTAAATGATATGAAGGTAATTTTGCTTCAGGATGTAAAGGGTTCAGGAAAGAAGGGTCAGCTTGTAAATGTTTCCGACGGCTATGCAAGAAATTTTCTGCTGCCGAAGAAGCTTGCAAAGGAAGCTGATGCAAAGGCGCTGAATGAGCTTAAGAACGAAGAAGAGTCAAGAAAGTACAGGATAGAAACAGATACTGCAAAGGCAAAGGCAGACGCTGAAAGAATATCCGGAAAAACTCTTACAATGACAGCTAAAGCCGGAAAGGGCGGAAAGCTGTTTGGTTCAGTAACAGCAAAGGAGATCGCTGCGGAGCTTAAAAAGAGCTTTGGAATAGATGTAGATAAAAGAAAGATAGCCCTTGACGGGGATATAAAATCCTTTGGGACATATAATGCTGAGATAAAGCTTTATACAGGAGTAAGCGCATCAATAAAGGTAATGGTAACAGAGGAAGTCACTGCTGAATGAGCAGAAAGAAAGATTTGAGGGTAAACAGCTCTCAAATCTTTTTGATATTCAAAATTAGTGCAGGTGAAAAAGATGAGTGAAAATCAGCCTATCACTTCGGATATTGATGGCTTCAATCTTCCATATAGTGCGGAATCAGAACAGGCAGTGCTTGGATGTATTCTGATAGATAGTGAGAATATGAACAGGGCGCTTGAAAAGCTGCCGTCTGCGGATTATTTTTATATGGCGAATAACAGGGCTATATATCAGGCTATGCTTGACCTATATACGATGAGTAAGCCAGTTGATTTTATAACCGTTCTGGAGCAGGTCAAAAAAAACGGGGAAACAGATGAGGCATCACTTAAAACCTACCTCGTAAGTATAGCGAACCTTGTTCCGGCTTTGACAAGACTTCCTGATTATGCGGAGATTGTAAAGGAAAAATATCTTACACGCAGACTTATAACTGCTTCAAGAGAAATTATAGAGGAAGCATCACAGCCAGTTGAAAGCGTAGATAAGCTGCTTGACTCAGCTGAACAGAAAATATACGATATTCAGGATGATAAAAGAGTAAGCGGTCTTGAAAGGATAGACAGCGTTATACTTAAAACACTGGATCAGCTTGATGAGCTTAATCTACCTGAGAGCCAGTATGCAGCACTTTCAACAGGTATATCATCCCTTGATAATACTATAACCGGACTTAATAAGTCCGACCTGATAATACTTGCAGCCCGTCCTGGTATGGGAAAGACCAGCTTTGCACTCAATATTGCAAGGCATGTTGCGGTTAAGGGACATAAAAGAGTTGCATTTTTTTCTCTTGAAATGTCCAAAGAACAGCTTGCATCAAGACTGCTTTCGACAGAGGGACTTGTTCAGGGTACAAAGCTGCGTACAGGCAAACTGAGCGATCAGGAGTGGAACCAGATAATAGAAGCAGGAGATATTCTGAGCCATACGGAGATATATCTTGACGGTACTCCTGGAATAAGTGTGCCGGAGATAAAATCAAAGCTGCGTAGGGTAAAAAATATAGATCTTGTGATAATAGACTATTTGCAGCTTATGACATCAACTCTGAAAATAGATAATCAGGTACAGAAAATATCAGAAATAACAAGGAACCTGAAAATACTTGCAAAGGAATTGAATATTCCTGTGATAACATTGTCACAGCTGTCCCGTGCGAGTGAGCAGAGAACTGAGCATGAGCCTCAGCTTTCAGACCTGAGAGATTCGGGTTCTATCGAGCAGGATGCAGATATAGTGCTTTTTCTTTACAGAGAAGCATATTATCAGAGTACGAAATCCGGCAAAAAGAATCCGGAGGATATTGATATGAATAGTGGTCAGTGTATAGTGGCGAAGAATCGTCATGGAGAAACAAGATCCATTCCTCTGCACTGGCAGGGAGAATTTATGAGATTTACTGCGCAGGAGCTGAGCCGTGGAGAATAAAGCAAAAATTACAGTGGAAAAGTATCATATGCTCCAAAAGGGAGATACAGTAGTGATAGGTTTGTCCGGAGGCGCGGATTCATGCGCATTATTGTATTTTCTTTTGTCTGTAAGGGATGATATGGAGTTGAAGCTCATTGCCTGTCATGTCAATCATCTTCTGAGGGGAGATGAAGCCTTCCGTGATGAGGAGTTTGCAAAGGGTCTTTGTGAGAAGAATAATGTGGAGTTCCGTCTGCTGAGGGCGGATGTTGCCCATGAAGCGGAAATACGCCGTGAAAGCACCGAAAAAACGGGCAGAGATATCAGGTATGCTTTTTTTGAAGATACAGCGGCTGAATATAATGCAAAAATAGCAACAGCACATACGGCATCAGATAATGCAGAAACAGTAATATTCAATCTTGCAAGAGGAAGCGGTCTGCGAGGATTAAGCGGAATACCGCCGGTAAGAGGAAATATAATAAGACCTCT
>CACZSM010000018.1 GCA_902783815.1 uncultured Ruminococcus sp. | reverse complement strand
GGAAAATCCTTTGAGACAAAAAGCTCGGATGAGCTGCCTAAGATAATCTCTGATATATTCAGCAGCATCTACAGCATCGGAGGTAAGGAGCTTTCAATATTAAAGGGACATATAGATATCAAGGTCAAGGATGAAAGCGTATTCTATATAAATGTTATTATAAGAACAACACTGGGACTTGATAAGATAAAGCCGCAGCTGAAAAAGCCGAATGGTGAGGAAATCGATTTTACAAAGGAAAATGATAAAGTAAAGCTGACATCTACAAAATCCTATACGATGCTTAAACTGATCGACCCTGACCCCGGTAAATGGAAGCTGTATATAGAAAATGCGACCGGAGATAACTGTAAGATAACACAGCTTGACTTCTATTCTGTATATGTATCGCAAAGACTGAAAAGCGAATCAGCTGTCGGAGAAAAATATGTACTCGCATCATACCTGAGTGATTCCAATGGTATGGTAAAGGATACAGACCTGCTCAAGGCTATTAAGATGACAGCATACATACAGTATGAAAAAGAACAGAAATATTGTGCAGAAGTAGAGCTTACCAGAAAAACAGACTATACATTCATGGGAGAGTTCGTGCCGGAAAAGAAGGGTGAATACTTTATTTTCACAAAAGCGGAATCGGATACTTTTACGAAGAAAAGTCCGGTATCAAAGCTGAAGGTAGGCATAGAGACAAAGCTGAGCGGTGCGGATGATATCGGGAATCCTGAAATAGAATTGTCAGAGGAAGAAGCAAATCGTTTCCGTACTGTTATGACTACAATACTTATTATTGCAGTTATAGCGCTTCTTATAGGTTCTGTAATCGTTGCAGTTGTCATTACATCCATAAAGAAGGCAAAGGAAAAGCTGAAATATGAGATGACCAAGCTGCAGAAGGCTCCGGACAAACCACAGTATGTGCCGAGTGAAAAAACTCACAGAGTTGCAAAGCCTGAAAAGCCTATTGTACAGCCAGCCGCAAAACCGCCTGAGTATGTTGATTATGAGCTTGTTGAGCATGATAAACTTGAAAACCTTGTAAAGAGAGGTTCTGATGATGCCTTTAACGGAAAGGCAAGTGACTATCAGACAGATGCTTCTCTTGATGCGATTATAAGAAAAGGCTCTGATGACGCATTTGCGGCAAAGCCTGAGGATTACAGAAGTGATGCATCTCTTGATGCTATTATAAGAAAAGGCTCTGATGATGCGTTTACGGCAAAACCGGAGGACTTCCAGACGGATGCTTCTCTTGATGCGCTTATAAGAAAAGGCTCTGATGACGCTTTTGAGGCGAAGCCGGAAGACTATCAGACGGATGCTTCTCTTGATGCGCTTATCAGAAAGGGAACAGATGATCCGTTCAATGCAAAAGCTGAGAACTATCAGGTTGACCCGTCTATGGCAGGACTGATAAGAACTGGCGGAGATGAGCTTGAAGGCTGTAAGAATCCGCCGCCTGACGAGGATCCGAATGGTGAAAACGGAGAATAAAAAGAAAGTCTGAGATCTACAGTGTCAGCAATATAAACGATTGCTGGCACTTTCTCTAATCATTCACAGAGTCCTATAAAATTTTCAAGGAGGAAATATTATGGTAACAAAGGAAGAAGTAATGAAGATAGCGATTCTCTCCAAGCTGTTTGTTGCAGAGGACGAAATAGATAAACTGACTAAGGATATGGCTGAGATAATATCCTTTGCAGATACTATCAATAATGCTTCTGACGAGGGCAGTGATTTTGATAATATCAATGGAATGTCCAATGCGTTCAGGGAGGATGTTGTTGTACCTTCATACGACAGGGAAAGAATACTCCTTAATGCAAAGGACAGTGATGACGGCTGCTTTATGGTCAAGAATATCATGAAATAAAGTCAGGAGGAAAGAAAATGAGTGAAAGCAGAATTTTGCAGCTGCATGAAAAGCTGGTCAAAAAAGAGATCTCATGCGCTGAGCTGACAGATCAATATATTCAGGCAATAGAAAAGGATAATTCAGATCTTAATGCTTATGTTACAGTAACAGCAGATAAGGCAAAGGCTGCTGCTGAAAAAGTAGATGAAAGGATCGCAAAGGGCGAAGAGATATCCCTGCTTGAAGGCATACCTATGACCCTTAAGGATAATATCTCAACAGATGGCATACGCACTACCTGCTGTTCAAAAATACTGGAGGATTATGTGCCGATCTATGATGCAACTGTATGGGATATCCTGAAAAAGCAGAATTCCGTACTTCTCGGAAAAACAAATATGGATGAATTTGCAATGGGCTCATCCTGTGAGAACTCATGCTTCGGAGGAGCTAAGAATCCACATAATACAGGTCATGTTGCCGGAGGAAGCTCCGGCGGAGTAGCTTCGGCTGTAGGCGGCAATATAGCTGTATATGGGCTTGGCTCGGATACGGGCGGATCTATAAGACAGCCCGCCAGCTTCTGCGGAGTTGTCGGACTTAAACCAACATACGGAGCAGTATCCCGTTATGGTCTTATAGCTTACGCTTCAAGCCTTGACCAGATAGGTCCGATCACAACTACGGTTGAGGATGCGGCTATTGTATTTGATGCTATATCAGAATATGATAAGATGGATTCGACATCCAGTGGAAGAAAGGGTGCGCCCGTCTGCGAAAGTCTAAAAAATGACATTAAAGGCATGAAAATAGGTATTGCAAAGGAATATCTTGAAGGTGTCCGGGATGATGTAAAAAAATCAGTTGAGGATGCCGCTGAGGTATATAAATCATTGGGAGCGGAAATAGTATATTTTGATCTGCCGTCACTGAAATATGCGCTTCCGGTCTATTACATAATAGCCTGCGCAGAAGCATCGTCAAATCTCGGACGCTATGACGGCATACGCTATGGCTTTAAGGCTGACAACTATACTGACCTTAATGATATGGTGAAGAAAACAAGAAGTACAGGATTTGGGGAAGAAGTAAAGAGAAGAATACTTCTTGGGACATATGTTCTCAGCTCCGGCTACTATGACGCATACTACAAAAAAGCTCAGAATCTCAGAGGTACCATAGTTGGTTCATTCCGTGATGCCTTTACGAAATGTGATGTTATCCTTGCTCCCACAGTTCCTATGACAGCTTTTGAGAACGGTCATGCAGTAAGCGATCCTGTTGAAACTTATCTTACTGATATTTGTACAGTACCAGTTAATATTTGTGGACTGCCGGGAATTTCCGTTCCGTGCGGAACAGACAGCAAGGGACTGCCTATTGGTATGCAGCTTATCGGAAATAGCTTTGAGGAAGCAAAGATACTCAATGCTGCATGGCAGTTTGAACAGGCAACTGACTTTTTCAGACCGACAGGATTCGGCGTACAGCTTTGATGGGAGGGGATCAATATGAAATATGAATTAGTCGCAGGCTTTGAAACTCATGTAGAGCTTGCCACAAAAACAAAGATATTCTGCTCCTGCACAACTGAGTTCGGCGGCGAGCCTAACACACATTGTTGTCCGGTATGTATCGGACTTCCCGGTACACTGCCAAAGCTGAATAAAAAGGTAGTAGAATACGCTATTCGTGCAGGTCTTGCAACGAACTGTGAAATTGCGGAGATATCCAAAATGGACAGAAAAAACTACTGTTACCCTGATCTGCCGAAGGCATATCAGATATCACAGTACGATAAGCCGCTTTGCGAGCATGGATATATACAGCTCTCAAACGGCAGGAAAATACGGATCCTGCGCATACATATTGAAGAGGATGCCGGTAAGCTGGTACATCGCCGCGGCGATACTCTTGTTGATTACAACAGAGGCGGCGTTCCGCTGATCGAGATAGTAACAGAGCCGGATTTCCGCAGTGTTGACGAAGCAAGGGAATATGTTGAAAAGCTCCAGACGATAATGAGGTACATAGGAGTTTCCGACTGTCGTATGCAGGAGGGATCAATGCGTTGTGATGTCAATATATCTGTTCGTCCGGAGGGCAGTGAAAAGCTGGGTACAAGGACTGAGATAAAGAATATGAACTCCATAGCATTTATTGCAAAGGCTATGGAATATGAATATGGCAGACAGGTAGATCTGATCGAAAGCGGGGAAAAGGTGATACAGGAAACACTCCGCTACGATGATGTAAGCAATACGACATCCTCTATGCGCGGCAAGGAGGATGCAAATGATTACCGTTATTTCCGTGATCCTGATCTTGTAACGATAAATGTACCGAGAACAGTTGTAGATGAGATAAGATCATCTCTTCCGGAGCTGCCGGAGGCGAAGATAAAGCGCTATACGGAGGAGCTTGGACTTCCGATGGCTGATACACTTTTGCTGACAAAGTACAGAAGAATAGCAGAGTACTTTGAAAAAGCGTATGAGGGAACAAAGACACCAAAAACAGCTGCGAATTTCATAATAGGACAGATATTCCGTTCAGTTGAAACGGAGTCCGAGAAAGAGGAATTCAATGTAGCGGTAAGCGCAGAGAATCTGAATGAGCTGATAAAGCTGCTTGACAGTGGTAAGATCAGGATGAATCTTGCAAAGTCAACGCTTGATAAGATGCTTGAAACCGGCAAAAAGGCGACTGAACTTATAGATGAAAGCGACATGGGCGGCATGGATGAAGCAGCGCTTACAGAGCTTTGCAGACAAGCAGTAGAAGCCAATCCGAAGGCAGTAAGTGACTATCTTGCCGGAAAAGAGAAGGCAATAAAAGCTATGGTAGGCTTTGTAATGAAGAACAGCCGGGGAAAGGCTGATGCAGCAGCGGCCGAGAAAAAAATAATAGAGATCGTCAAGGGCTGAGATTTATAGAACTATTTTAGCATTAACACGATATTTTTGCCTCCGGCGCAGTGCCTGCGCTCTCAATTTCGCGATAGTCGCTCGCTGCGCTCCGCTCTGACCAGCAAACGAAAATTGGTTGAGCGCGGTCTCCGGCGCTGCGCCGTCAGAAATCTGTGTACCCATGCCGCCGCCGTGACCGCACAGCGGTCACTTTCCGGCTGGACTTTAACAGTTGTTTTTTCTACGGTCATTTT
>CACZSM010000017.1 GCA_902783815.1 uncultured Ruminococcus sp. | reverse complement strand
GCAAACTGATTCGTGTCCCGGTTTTCTGAGAACCACTTATCACAATGTCTTATGACAGGTACGGGAAATTACATCAAGCTGCTGTTCCCTTGTAAGATCAATAAACTTTACTGCATATCCTGAAACACGGATAGTGAAATTCGCATATTCTTCCTTCTCCGGATGCTCCATTGCATCAATCAGCTTTTCTGTGCCGAATACATTTACATTCAGATGATGCGCTCCCTGATCGAAATATCCGTCCAGAACCTGCACAAGATTTGTTACCCTTTCATCTTCAGTATGTCCGAGCGCATCAGGACTGATAGTCTGAGTATTGGAAATTCCGTCAAGTGCCCAGTGGTACGGCAGCTTAGCAAGAGAATTAAGTGATGCAAGAAGTCCGTTTTTCTCTGCTCCATAGCTTGGGTTTGCTCCCGGCGCAAGGGGTTCTCCTGCCTTTCTTCCGTCCGGCATATCAGATGTTGCCTTTCCATATACAACATTTGATGTTATCGTAAGAATAGATGTTGTAGGCTCCGAGTTCCTGTAGGTATGGTGCTTTTTCACCTTTTCAAGGAATGTCCTGAGAAGCCATACCGCTATATCATCCGCACGGTCATCATCATTGCCATAGCGTGGAAAATCTCCCTCTGTCTCATAGTGGACAATAAATCCTGTCTCGTCCCTTATCGTTCTTACCTTTGCATATTTTATTGCGCTCAGAGAATCTACTACATGAGAAAATCCTGCAATGCCTGTTGCAAAGGTACGGCGCACATCTGTATCTATCAGAGCCATTTCTGCTGCCTCATAATAATACTTATCGTGCATATAGTGTATAAGATTCAGCGCATTGACATAGGTTGATGCCAGCCAGTCCATCATTATATCATACTTCTGCATTACCTCGTCATAATCAAGATACTCAGAGGTGACAGGCTTTATCATCGGTCCGCACTGTTCCCTTGTCTTTGCATCCACTCCTCCGTTCAGTGAATACAGCAGACACTTCGCAAGGTTTGCCCTTGCTCCGAAGAACTGCATCTCCTTACCTGTCTGAGTAGCAGAAACGCAGCAGCATATGGAGTAGTCATCTCCCCATACCGGCTTCATAACATCATCATTTTCATACTGCACTGAGCTTGTATTGATCGACACTCTCGAAGAATACCTCTTGAATCCCTCCGGCAGCGCGGATGAATAAAGTACAGTAAGATTCGGTTCAGGTGAAGGTCCCATATTTTCAAGCGTATGAAGAAAACGAAAATCATTCTTTGTTACCATTGATCTTCCGTCAACGCCTATACCGGCTACCTCGAGCGTTGCCCATACCGGATCTCCTGAAAACAGCTGATTATATGACGGTATCCTTGCAAACTTTACTATCCTGAACTTCATTACAAGATGGTCAATAAGCTCCTGTGCTTCCTTTTCTGTAAGAATACCCCTGTCAAGATCCCTCTGGATATAAATATCAAGGAATGTCGAAACTCTGCCTACTGACATTGCTGCTCCGTTCTGGGTCTTTATTGCGGCAAGATATCCGAAATACAGCCATTGTACTGCCTCTCTTGCATTTTTCGCAGGCTTTGAAATATCAAATCCGTATATCGAAGCCATTTTCTTCATCTCATTAAGAGCGCGTATCTGCTTTGCGATCTCCTCGCGCAGACGAATGACATCATCCGTCATTGTACCATCGCCGCAGTTTGCAAGATCCTTTTTCTTCTGCTCTATGAGATAATCCAAACCGTAAAGCGCAACTCTTCTGTAGTCACCGACTATTCTGCCTCTTCCGTAGGTATCCGGAAGTCCGGTTATTATCCTGTTATGGCGGACTGCCTTCATCTCAGGAGTATAGGCATCAAATACCGCCTGATTATGCGTCACAGTATATTTAGTAAAAATATCATGAAGCTCCGGATCGGGAGTATAGCCGTATGTCTCACAAGCCTGTTCCGCCATTTTTATTCCTCCGAATGGCATAAAAGCTCTTTTCAGCGGCTTATCCGTCTGTATTCCGACTACCTTCTCAAGCTGAGGGTCATCCTCATCTATATATCCTGCTCCATAGGCTGTCATGCCGGATACGACCTTTGTCTCCATATCAAGCACTCCGCCCTTTGCTCTTTCCTCCTTCTGAAGCTGCTGCACCTTTTTCCAAAGGCTTACAGTTGCATCCGTCGGTCCTTCAAGGAATGATTCATCGCCGTCATACGGACGGTAATTCTTCTGTATAAAATCCCTGGTATTGACCTCCAGTTTCCAGATCCTTCCTTCAAAGCCTTCCCATGCTTCCTCAAATATGCTGTTCATCTGCAAAAGACTCCTTCCCTTTACAAATTCTTTAAACAACCAGTTCCCTCTGAATCTACTATATAACCCTTTTCTGTTTTTGTCAATCGTTTGGAGACCCATTACATAATTCTCGTTTATTTTCGACAAAATTAACACCCATTCAAATAATACTTTATATGTCTTTTTACAAAGACCTTTTACGCTCTACCACTATATATTGTGTCCGGATCATACTACATATAGCATAAATTGTGGTATTGTGTATTTTGACTTATTGTAGTATAATATCCTTGACAAACATTAACGGAGGGATCACTATGAAGCCTTATATCCTGCCGATACTTCTTCTTGCAGCCTCTGTCTCATTCTGCGGATGCGGCAGTAACGGGAATGAAGAAACATCTGATGAAACAGTTTCTTCCTCTGCGGAATCAATTATCAGGGCTGATATATCAGAACCCGCTGCGCCTGAAAGCTCTGCTGATACTGAAATAACCTCGTCAGCAGAAAGCTCGGAGCCTGTCAGCACTCTGCCTCTTCAGCTGTACAGGGCTAAAAGCGGATATCTTAAATACCTGAGCAAATACGGATCTATGACTGCTGTTTTTCCGGAGGAATTCTGTATCCCCCGTTCGGATTACAAAGTCAAGGACGGTCTTCTTCTGCAAAATAAAAAAGGAACTGCATCATTGCAGCTTGAAAGTCTTTCCGCAGCGGATATGACAAGAAGATCTTTTATAGAATACCTTAAGGCAAATTATCCTGATGCTGAAATTTACATCACAGACAATAAAACTATCGTATGTAAAACACCTGCAAAGGATAGTGACGGCAGAAATGTTCTTGCATATATGATGGCTGTTATCACTACTGACGGCTATAATGAAGCCGTACTGTATTTTAACGAGGCTGATAAGGATGAATTTGAAGCTGTGTTCAAAAAGATATCTATTGATTGATATTGTAATTTTGCTGGCTTTTATGATATAATTCATTCATACAATTCTTTGGAGGGAAATTTCTATGATTCTTCACTTTACAAAAATGCACGGCGCAGGCAATGATTATGTATATGTAAACTGCTTCAAATATTCTGTCGACGATCCATCAGGTCTGAGCATACTCGTTTCTGACCGCCATAAGGGTATCGGAAGCGATGGTCTTGTACTGATATGTCCTTCTGATGTTGCTGATGCCCGTATGCGTATGTTCAATGCGGACGGCTCCGAGGGTATGATGTGCGGCAACGCTATAAGATGCGTTGCAAGATTTATCTACGATAATAATATAGCTCATAAAAACTATGTGAATATCGAAACTCTCAGCGGTATCAAAAGCATTGATATCACTGCTGAAAATGATAAATTCTTATCTGCAAGGGTCAATATGGGCAAGGCTGTTCTGGAACCTGAAAAAATACCAATGAGGGCCGACGGCGATTCATTTATAAATATGCCCATAACAGTTGACGGAAAAGAATACCTGTGTACGGCTGTCTCTATGGGCAACCCTCACTGCGTTACATTCGTAGATGATGTTGATGCAGTGGATATCGAAAAGATAGGTCCTGTGTTTGAAAACCACCCTTTGTTCCCTGACAGGGTAAATACCGAATTTGTACAGGTAATTGATGAGGGTCACATCAGAATGAGAGTCTGGGAACGCGGTTCAGGGGAAACTATGGCTTGCGGTACAGGCTCCTGTGCGGCTGTTGCTGCAAGCGTACTAAATGGCTTCTGCAAAAGGGATATGCCCGTACAGGTAATACTCAGGGGCGGTATCCTGACAGATACCTATCGTGCAGATGGTACGGTCGTAATGGAAGGTACTGCTTCAAAAGTATTTGACGGCGTACTTGATACTGATGATATGGAATAAGAGGAAAAGAAATGACTGATAAAATCAATATGACCGTCTCCAGAAATGAAGGCAAGCCGGATATCATGACGGCTTTCCTTTTCTCCTGCCCCGGACAGGAGGAGGAAAAAAGCGGGAAGCTCGTAAACGGACAGACTGGAAAGAACCTTGATATTATGCTGTCTATTCTCAATAAGTCACATCCGCAACTTTTCCCGTCCTCAGACCGCTACGATTACCGTATTACTAATTCCTCTGAAAAAATACACTACAAGGCTTTTGACGGTCGTTCAGAGCCTTCCGCTGCAGAAATAAAGTCTGCCGTAAATATCGGCAGACTTGAAAATGACCTTCGCGGATATGAATGTGTTATCACCTTTGGCAGATGCGCTGAGATCGCAGCTTCCATACTTTCAGAAAAAGAGTCCTGTAAAAATATCAGATTCCTCAGATCAAGGCATCTTTCCTTCCTGAGCCTTAACAGCTCTATAAAAACTGATATAAACGGTAATTCTATCCAGAAAGGCAGCCCTGATTCAACCTACAAACGACTTGAAGTTGCTGCAAAAAATATTACAGACCAACTCTGATCAAAATAACTATACATTTTTTAACGCAGTCTCTCTGCTGAAAAACGGATGGAATGTAACGCTTTCAGCCGGAGTGAATACTGTTTCTATTATCTTATCTGATGATGGCGGAGAATAACGGAAATAGTCCATATGATCCCCTGTATAATAATACTCAGGAAGCGATGAATGATATTCGTAATCAAAGGTGTCAATTATTATCAGCTTGATCTTCATTCTTGACGGGATTATATTCTTTATATATACGCTTGCCTGCTGTCCGGGGATGACATCATCCTTCATCTCTGCAAGTCCGGCAAGGTTCGGAGAAAGCTCTACAAATGCTCCGTAATCCTCTACAGAACGGATTATTCCTGCTACTGTCTCACCTATCTCAAAATGACTGACATTTTCCTCCCATGTTCCGAGAAGCTCCTTGTGGGACAGGCTTATCCTGCCGTCATCTATTGAACGGACTACCGCCCTTATCTCCATACCAACGGAAAAACGCTCTCTCGGATGATCTATACGCGAAACAGATATTGCGTCTATCGGCAGAAGCGCTACTATGCCGCAGCCAATATCTGCAAATGCTCCGAATGAATCAAGATGCGTTATCCTTGCATCTATTATATCTCCCGGAACAAGCCGGCTGATATATTCATTCCTGCATCTTTCCTGGGCTATCCTTCTTGACAGCACCGCTACTGTCCTGCCGGCTTCGTTTTTGCGGAAATCGGTTATTACAAAGCAGACTGGTCTGTTTACCCTTGAAATAACCGCTATATCACGCACTGTGCCTTCCCTTATGCCTATAGCCCCTTCATCACGGGGAATTATCCCCTTCATTGCCCCGAGATCAACGATAAGATTATGTCCTGCATCACAAACAACTGCCCGGGCTTCGAGAATCCTCCCTTCGTGGTAAGCATCCGTTAAAGCGGAAAGCGACTGCATTGCGGATAAATTCTCCGCTGTTGAGATGAGTTTGCCTTCAGGAAAAAATCCTGCCATTTTGCTTCATTCCTTTCTTTGAGGCTTTTGCCCCTGATTATCTTTCTTTACATCTATATGAGAAAATTCTCCCTTTTATTCCATATGGGATTGAATAGCATCGGAGGTGTTTTAATTTGGATGAAAATAACGGCAATATAAAATTTCTTTCTGCCATATCCTATGTTGGTATCCTTTTCGTTGTCGGTCATTTCGCCGTTGAAAAGGATAATCCTGACCTGCGTTTCCATACCTATCAGGGCGGTACGCTGTTTTTTTGCTTCTCCATACTCTATTTCCTTGACTTCCTGCTTTATGCGGCTCTGTCTTTTCTGCCGCCTTTGCAGACTATTGTTACTCTGCTGCTTTCGATAGGCCTTGCAGCCGGAAATATTTTCCTTTCAGTAATGGGCATTATCTCAGCCGTAAGATTTGAACAGAAGCTCCTGCCGTATATCGGAAATGCCGCCGTCAGAATTCGTATCTGGATCGACGAACATGACCGGCACTGAATTTCAGCAACCATATATTACCATATAACCAATGCGAAAAAAGGGTATTATTGATGGATTAAAAAAAGTTTTTCATTTCACAAGGAAAGGACAGACCACTATGTTCGACAATATTATCCATGCGGATTCATATGATTTCTTTGACAGGTCCGGCTCCGGGCTTGTTCTTGCTTTTTTCTATGAGCATGAGGATCACCAGTGCAGAATGATGGAACAGATAATTGATGAGCTTGCTTCTATATACTGTGAAGATGATCTGCTTATTCTTGCGGTGGATACCGAACAATCACCGGATCTTGCTGCTCATTATGGTATCGACTCCATACCAATGGTTCTCATAATGAAGGACGGCAGAATTATTGAAGCCGTTGAAGGCATGAACCCTGCAAGCGTTTATTCTAATATTTTAAACTATATGCTCTGAAATCAGAAAAGACCGGAAGGATCATTCGATCTCCGGTCTTTTTTTATATTCTATTCCTCGTTTTCCTCATAGTCCTTTGAAAATCCGCAGCCCTCTGCATTACAGAACAGCTTTGGCTTCTTTCCCTTTTTCTTGAAAAGTACGCTTCCGCACTGCGGACACTTCTCATTTACAGGCTCGTACCATGATACAAAATCACACTGCGGATAATTTGAACATCCGAAAAACTGTCTTCCCTTTTTCGTTGTCCTTACAATTACATCTCCATCGCACTTCGGACAGGGTACTCCTATCTTATTTACGATCTTCATGACATTCTTGCAGTCCGGATATCCTGAGCAGGCTATGAACTTTCCGTATCTGCCGACCTTTACCACCATAGGCTTTCCGCATTTATCACAGATAAGGTCTGTCTTATCCTCTTCAAGCTCTATCTTGACACCCTTCATATCCTCTTTTGCCTTTTTGAGTGTCTTATCGAAGTCGTCATAGAAG
>CACZSM010000016.1 GCA_902783815.1 uncultured Ruminococcus sp. | reverse complement strand
GTGGGACACACGGGGTTAGCTCGCTTATGCTTAGTACATTAGTGCTATCGAACGAGAACTAAACTCGCCTGAGGTCAGGGGAAGCCCCAACCTCTATAGGTGGGGGAGGATGTCACACCATACTGAATTTATAAGCGGAACAAAATAATGATTAAAGGAGGCTTCAAAATGTCCAGAATATGTCCCGGATGCGGCTCTCAGATCGATGATGATTCAGATTTCTGTGATGTCTGCGGCGCTGAAATTAACAGCATTAACAAAAAAAAATATGGAAAATTGATTATCATAGCTGTTATCGCAGCCGTCACTATTGCCGCTGTTATTATTGCCATGCTTCTTGTTTTTAAGTCACAAGGTGGAGGTCAGAACTCTGAATTATCACCCCCGGTGACTGAAAGCAGCAATGATATTTCGTCATCACCTGAGCAAACGGAAAGTAAAACTGAATCATCCGAAATAAGCGAAAAATCAGATGAGCCTGACAGCAGCCTTGAACCGGATGAGAATGACAGCAGAGAACCGGGTGAAGAGGACAGCAGTGATGAAAGCGAGATCAGTGAACCGGAAAAGATATTTAACCGTCCTTCGGAGAGTGATTTTGCGTGGTTTGATAATATTATAGCTGATAGCAACGACCTTCCTGATGATGTGGAAATGATAAAGGATGCTCCTGAAATAAACGGTGACTGGAAGGGAAGATTCCTTTACTACGACAGTGAACAGGATCCCATAGCAAATGAGCTTATCAATGCTGAAATAAGCGCCGGCGACCGTGCTGCAACTGTTACTATATACTGGTATGTCATTAATTACGGCGAAGGCTATATTGATGAAACAAAAAATGAAAAAATGGTAATGGACGGTGTGCTTGATGACGGAGAAATACGCACCTTCGGAACTAATGCAAGTCTTGATATCAATATATTCTATACCTCCGGCAGCAAACAGTACGCCCTCGGATTTATGACTCTCCCAAGCGGTGAAGGCGCATATCTCGGACTCGTCCGGGATATACCGGAAAATTCTATAACTACAGAAAGCGAGACAACATAATGAAGCTGACAGAAAAAACACTGGAATCAAAAAGTATTTTTGAAGGAAAAGTTATCCATGTAAAACACGATATGGTGGAGCTTGAAAACGGCGAAACTGCTATGCGTGAGATAGTAGAGCATCCCGGAGGAGTGTGTATTGCGGCTCTTACGGATAAAAATGAACTCCTCTTTGTAAGACAGTTCCGCTACCCGTATAAGGAGGTAACTCTTGAACTGCCTGCCGGAAAACTCGAAAAGGGTCAGAATCCCCTCGAAAACGGCAAAAGAGAGCTTCTTGAAGAAACCGGGGCTATAGGACGGGAATATATTACTCTTGGTAAAGTATATCCCAGTCCCGGCTACTGCGGTGAGATCATTCATCTTTACTACTGTAAAATAGACCGCTATGAGCATCAGCAGCTTGATGATGATGAATTCCTGAATGTGGAAAAAATACCTTTGGAAAAGGCAGTGGAGCTTGTTATGAATAATGAGATACCCGATGCCAAAACTCAGATAGCTGTTCTGAAAACTGCGGCTATAATCAGGAAACTGAACGGGAAGTGAGATCTATGATAAACCCGATTTTAATTATTGCTTCTGTAACCGTATTTCTTTCAGCACTTGTCGTCGCACTGCTGAATAAGCCTCAGTTTCCGCTTGTAGCGGCATCCTCGATATTGATACTTATATTTTTTATTATCACTACTATTTTTATTGATATGGCAATAACTGATCCGTACTCGGAGGGTCTGAGATCATTCATGTCATTCCTTATCCTCGGCGAACAACATTCGACTGAGGAACTTGAATCTGTTTTCAGCCGCTTCAAGTACATAGATATCGGATTGCTTGTCACTTCAATTGTTGTGATGTTTATTGAGGCACTTGTGATACTTCGTAAAAATTCCGACAAGAAATAATATCCGGAGGACTATATGAATACAAAGGGAGTTTATATTCACATACCGTTCTGCGCCTCAAAATGCCCCTACTGCGATTTCTATTCCTCTGTCGGCAATACAGGATCATATGATGAATATACAGAATCGCTTATACACCGTATTTACAACTGGGGAGAAAAACTGAGTTTTTCCGCCGATACATTATACTTCGGCGGAGGTACTCCCGGACTCCTCGGTGCAGATCGTCTTGTAAGAATAGCGGATGCCGTCCGCAGCTGCTTCGGCAGCGGACAAAATGAAATTACAGCTGAGATCAACCCCTCAAATGAGGGGCTTGACCTTTTTATGCTGAGAAAACATGGCTTTGACAGGCTTTCGATCGGATTACAGTCCGCTGTGGAGAGTGAACTTGAATTCCTCGGCAGAAAACACAGCGCCGCCGATGCTGCAAAAAGAATCAATGCAGCAAGGGCAGCAGGATTTGATAATATTTCCCTCGATCTTATGATATCCCTGCAGGGACAAACAAATGACAGTCTTAAAAGGAGTGTCAATTTCTGCGCAGAGAATCATGCGGAGCATATTTCAGCATATATCCTGAAAATAGAACCCGGAACTGTTTTCTACAAGCACCGCAGCAAATTGCAGCTACCTGATGATGACCAGACAGCAGATATTTATGAGTATCTGTGCAGCCTTATGCGTGAATACGGTTATAATCACTACGAAATATCGAATTTTTGTCTGCCGGGACATGAGGGACAGCATAATCTCAAATACTGGCATGACGAGGAATACCTCGGCATAGGCCCCTCTGCACACAGCTTTATTAACGGACAAAGGTTTTTTTATCCCCGTAAAATGCAGGATTTTTTGAGTGATGTAACTGTTCCGGATGGCAGCGGAGGCACTGTGGAGGAATACATAATGCTGAATCTGCGTCTTTCAGAGGGTCTGAAATACAGCGCCTTCCGGAAAAGGTTTGGCAGGGATATACAGGATGAATACAGAAAAAATGCAGAAAAGCTATCCGGTACGGGTCTGATAAGCACAGACGAAAACGGATTTGCGCTTACAGAAAAAGGATTTCTCGTATCTAATGCCGTTATCGGCAGAATACTATCAGAATAGGGCAGTACCGTAATAAGCGGCGCTGCCCTGTTTCTTTATAATTATTTTCTTTTGTTCCGTTCGCTCTCCGAATCGGCGGTGAGCCTTTTTGCCGGACTTGTATTGGATGAAAATACCGTATCAGTATTTATATTGTGCTTTGCATAGTAAAGAGCATTCAGCGCGCCTGCATACAACTCATCATAGGAGCGTCCGTCTGACGGGAACAGACTTATGCCGATCTTGCCTTTTATGGTAATTTCTCCGTTATCAGTCTGGTAGCTGTTTGCTACTACTGAGCATATCTGTTCAGCCTTGTGCGTCAGCTTCTGTGTGTTGCTCAGACCCTTTACAAAAATAACAAACTGAGATCCGCTTACACGACCTATGATATCTGAATCTCTGAAAAGCTCCCGGACATTTGTTGCAGTCTGTTTGAGTACCGCATTTGCAAATACCTTGCCCAGTGTATTTTCCATTACCTCAAATCCGTATATCTCAGCAATGATAAGCGCATGACTTCCGGATGCGCCCTCATCATAAAGATAGGTCTTGATCTTATTTTCCGTAGCACTGCGGTTGTACAGATTTGTAATATAATCTGTACGGTCACGGCGCTTTTCGTCTCCGGCTGGATCGTTCCGTTCCTCGGAAACATCTGCGCATACTGCCATTATCTTAGCTGGTATTCCGGCTGCATTCCGTACTACAACAAAATGTATCCTGTTCCATACATATGTATTTTCCTTCTTTGAGAAAAACCTGATAAGACATTCTGCATCTGATGACTCCGAACGAGCAAAATTCAGCTTCTCAAGGAACTTTTTGATATCATCCGGATGTATAAGAGTCGTATTTCTCAGGTTCTTCGCAAACTCGAACATCTCCGGCATATAACCGTACAGACCTTCAAAGGATCCTGAGAACTTTACTGTATCATGTCTCGGTACCCATTCAAAGATAAATGATCTTGTCTGTTCAAGTATCTCATCATACATTTTTTCGCTGAGTACAAGCGAATTCTTTTCGTGGTCAAGTACGGGATATGTATGGTTGAGCTTATCGCTGAGCAGCTTATCCTTAAGCTCTGATTCCGTAAGGAATGAATCAGCGCATACATAGAATACTATATGGCTTTTCTGACTTATCATGTGGATAAGGCTTTCGTCAGAAAGATACGGCAGCTGCATCTCGGAACCAAGACCGCTGAAACAATCCATAAGATAAAGGAGTATTTCAGCCGGTATTATGCCTCCGGCGACCTCATCAACAAATGATGAAGCAAGTATTATCGTATCAAACATTCTGTTTGCAAAGCATTTCGTATTTATGGCTCCCATGCCGACATTGTAAAGTCCGATCTTGAATCCCATAGCCCGGATCTCATTCAAAAATTCTCCGGCAGTATGTATATCCATACCGTCAAGCATATCCTGGGTAAGATCTATCCTGACACTGCTGCAGTCGATAGGATAGTAATTGAGCAGCTCCTCCAGCGCTTTCAGCACTATATCCTTATCACATGACCTGAACATCGTGCGAACCGATATAAGTGGAAGTTCTATTCCCTCCTGCTCCAGCGAATATATGAGCGCAAACCTCCTTCTTATGCTGTTAAGACTTATTGCGGAAACATTGCTTCCCTGGTAAAGCGCCGCATACATTTCATCCGGGTCGAAATCATCCTCATGTCCCTTTGGTATTTCAAGCAGCTCATAGCTCTTAACCGTATTGCTCAGGGCATCCTTTACAGGCAGGAAGAACCTTACAAAATCATTTACGCTCCTTGTCTGTGCAAGCACAGCGGTACTTGCCGGGACAATATCCCAGTTTGTACGCATATTTTCATTATAGAAAAGATACATATTCTTTCCGTTGAGCTTTGCGATATCAACTGTTCTTGAAGCATTTGCAAACATCTTTTCAAAATCAGAGCCGTTTTCGGGATAGTAGGTAACACCAATGCAGGCGGATATTTCAGGATAGGTAACATCATTGAATGTATAGCTCTTATGCAGACGGTGGAATATATCATCTACAACTGAAACTGCATTATCCTTATCAGGACAGTCCTTTACAAATACGATAAAGTTGTCATCCTCGACCCTGCCTATTATATTCTTATCCGAAAACTGCTGTCTGAACACCTCTGCAATATCCTTCAGTATCTCATTTCCGAAGCGGTAGCCTGTCTGACGGTTTATTGAACGGAATCCGTCAATATCTATAAGCATCATTATATGTCTGCCGTTCTTTCCTACATGAGAAAGGTAATCATCTACTTCATTCCTCAGACCATTGAAATTCCACAGTCCGGTGATGGTATCACGGTCAGTCATCAGTTCATTCATTCCGGATATTACTGAGCTGTGTGTAAGTGTTTCGATATTAAAGAATATCTTTTTTATCTCTCCATTTTCTGCAATAGGAACAGCTGTGCATCTTGCGGCTGAATATATATCATCCCCCAGCTTCAACGGACATTCAAGCACTATCCTGTCGCTTCCCTTATTGACATCTTCATTTATGCTCTCAATACGGAATGTCCTTGAAAACTTGCCCTTGTATTCCTCAGCACAGACACCTGCAAAAAGCATCATGGCCTCATTATAGTTTTTCGGCGTATATCCGAAAATATCCTTGAAGGTGCCCTTCCTCTCCATTGAGACATCCTTACGCAGATCAAATTCAAAAACAAAATCCGATATTTTATTAAGAACCTCGTTTTCTCTTTTATTGGTTTCATCCATTTCCTTTTTCTGAGCTTCAATAGTACGGATGAGATCAGCCCTGTCCATCTTCTTATAGACATCTTCCTTGCTGTCCTGATTCACAAATTTATTCTGCTCATCCTTACTCTTGTCAGATATACTTCTGTCTGCATGGGATATATCTGCATATTCCTCCGCTAACTTCTTGAACTCAGGCAGTACCGTACTGAAACAGTCCATCATTGTATCTGAAAACGCTCCGCAGGCGCCAGTCCTTATCATCTCAACTGCCTGTTCATGCGAAAAGGCTGCTTTATACGGTCTTTCACTTGTAAGTGCGTCATAGCAGTCGGCAACAGCAACGACCTGCGCCCAGATCGGTATCTGATCGCCTACAAGTCCGTCCGGATAGCCCTTGCCGTCATATTTTTCGTGGTGGTAGCGGCAGATATCGTAACAGTATGTAAAGTAGTCATTCTTTTCCACAGAATCCAACTGGTTCAGCAGATCACAGCCCTTGATGGTATGCTGCTTCATTATATTGAACTCTTCATAGGTAAGCCTTCGCGGACTGAGAAGAATGGAGTCCGGAATTGCTATTTTACCGATATCGTGCAGCGACGATGCCGAGGTTATGAGGTTTATTTTTTCCTCGTTCATATTATACTTCGGATATTTTGACGCCAGTGCGCGCAGCATTACCTCTGTGAATTTTCTGATACGGTGGATATGTCTGCCGGATTCTACATCACGGTACTCAATTACTGTACTGAGCGTATCAAGCATATCATTATTTATCGTATTGATCTTTCTCTGCTGTAGTCTGAGTGCCTTATTCTGAGAAAGTATTTTAGCAGTCTGTTTTTGTATGAGCTGCTCCATTTCGTGTTTGTGAGAATAAAGCTCCACAAGATTTGCCACTCTTTTTTGAATTATATACGGATTTACAGGAGAATAGACAACATCACTGTAGGGCAGATTCAATCCCTGCAAACGACCTCTAAGGCTATCGTTCCCGACAATCAGTATGACAGGAACATTCTCAAAGATCTTGAGGCTGTCAAGAGTCTTGACAGCTTCCGCAGGCAGATTACGGGCAATATTCTCATTTATCAAAGCTACCGCAATATTATTTTTCAGCTGAAGCCAGAGATTAAAAGCCATTTCGCTGCTGTTGACCTGAACTATCTCATACTGGGGAGAAAATATTTCATTGATAATAGATTTATTCATTTCAACGCTATCTGCGACAAGCATTTTTTTCATTTAGTTAGTCACTCCTTTTTTCACATACCGCAATATAGTGACAATACTCCGGCATGATATAAAACAAAATTCCCTGTTTACCATTATACACAATTTATTTTGTTTTGTACAGAGTTTTTTATAATTTTTGTCAACTTTCAGTGCGAAAAGAAACGAATACAGATCAATTCAACTCTCAGTCAACTTCCCTTTGCTGTTCAGAGCGGAGCGCACAAGACACAATAGATAATTGTTTTTACTTTTTGAGTGGATGACTTGTTATAATTCCGAAAATGCTGTGAATTGTTGACAAAGACCGGGGAAAATTTTATAATGATAAGTGTAAAAAAAACAGAATTAATTTCGGATAAACAGGGTGTATGTGATGACTGTTTCCTTATGTGTTATAGCTTTTAATGAGGAATCCGCTATAGGAAATCTGCTTAACGATATTCTGAAACAGAGCTATCCAAAAAAATTAACGGAGATCGTCCTTGTTGACAGCGATTCCACTGACTCAACTAAAAAAATATTGCTTGACTTTGCTGCAAGGCATAAAAATAAATATTGGGATATACTTGTACTCGATAACCGGCGACGCTCCCAGGCAGCTGGCTGGAATACCGCTGTAAGCGCTGCTCACGGAGATGTTATAATCAGGATCGACGCCCATGCAAATATTCCTCCTGAATTTACGGAAAGAAATATGAACCTCATAAGCGAGGGCGAATTCGTATGCGGCGGCGCAAGACCTAATAATATTGATGAACCTACTCCATACAGGGAAATGCTGCTGCTCGCTGAAAGCTCTATGTTCGGAAGCTCCTTCGCATCCTACAGACGACAGGGCAGCGGTAAGGAATATGTTGATTCGCTCTTTCACGCTGCCTACAGCAGAGAGGTATTTGCTAAGGTCGGCGGCTTTAATGAGGATCTCGGCAGGACGGAGGATAATGAACTGCATTACCGCATCAGAAAAAATGGCTTTAAAATATGTCAGAGCAGTGATATCATCTCCTACCAGAATATCCGTCCGACCTTTAAGAAAATGGCGGCTCAGAAATTTGCAAACGGAAAATGGATAGGTCTTACATCCGGCGTTTGTCCACAGTGTCTTTCGGTTTTCCATTTTGCGCCGTTCTGTCTTGTAATAGCAGTTATTGCCGGTCTGCTGTTACTGATTGCAGGACATCCGCTGCCACTGCTTATACTTGCCGCCCTGTATGCCGCAGGCGATATCGTTATGACGGTCGCAGCAATAGTTTCGGCTGAACATAAAAGCCTCTGGCAGCTGCTTCTGCCGGCAGTATTCCCGGCTCTGCATTTTTCATACGGCATCGGTACTCTTATAGGTATCGTACTGCTGCCGCTCTGGAAAAGCGGTCTTGACGGTTCGGCTAATGCAAGAATAGAATATGTTAAGAATAAAGTGATAAAAAATTCTCACGGAGGTAAAGCAAATGACTTCTCAGCAGACAAAGACTCCTGAAAAAACTTCTGGATTCTTCAAAAGACTGGGCGAGGATATCGTCCGCATACCAAAGGAACATATCGGCTTCGGAAAACAGATATTCATGCTTGCCAAGCAGGATCTGATAAAAACTTACAAGGGCGCTGTAATAGGGCCGTTCTGGGCGGTAATGCGTCCTTTGTTCCAGTTGTTTGTATATTGGTTTGCTTTTACGATCGGTATGAACGGCAGCTCAAACAGAACAGCAACTGAACTTAAAATACCATTTTTTATATTTATAATGGTAGGCTTTCTTCCGTGGTGTTTTATGAGTGACTGCGTTTCAAGAGGTTCTCACTGCATAAGAGATAACCGCCAGTTCGTTAATAAAATATCGTTCCCTGTTTCCGCAATAATGACTTATACCACTATTGCAAAATTCTATATACATATCCTGCTGTTTTCATTTGCGTATCTTTATCTCGTTATTGCAGGCTACCACCCCAGCGTATATAATTTCCAGATTTTCGGCTACGCCGCACTTATGTTCATTTTCTACCTCGCTTTGACATGGTCACTTGCTCCTATGAGCGCTTTCAGTAAGGATTTTGAAAGCTTTATCGCAACTATAATGTCCGGTCTGTTCTGGCTTTCCGGCGTTTGCTTTGAATCGTTCAGTATTCAAAATGACTTCATAAAAAAGCTCCTTCTGTTCAACCCCATGACTTACTTCATAAATGGCTACCGTAAAGCGCTGATTTTCGATCAGTGGTTCTTTGAGGGCTTCTATCATCCGGATTATGAAAATATAATCTTCCTCTGCGAATTTGTTTTTGTTATCGTTATGGGCGTATATAATTATAATCGTCTGCGCAAGGATCTGCCCGATGTACTCTGATTTTCAGAAGGGATAAAGTCATATGGAGGAAACATTCTTTCAGAAACTGCAAAGAGTAAAGCCGCGCGATATCGCACATATTTTCCTTTTTATTATCGCTCTTCCGGCATCACTTTTCTACAGACTTTTCAGACGGCATCTGTGGCTTATCTGTGATAACGAAAATGAAGCCCGTGACAACGGCTGGCACCTTTTCCGCTACATCTGCCAAAATCATCCTGATACGGATGCTGTCTATGCTATAAGCAAAAACTCCCCGGATGCACCAAAGGTAAGATCAACGGGAAAAACTGTCAGCTACGGCAGTCTCAGACATTGGATAATGTATCTGTCTGCGGAAAGGAATATAAGCTCGCAGAAGGGCGGAAAGCCAAATGCTGCCGTATGCAATGTTCTTGAGGTCAGCGGACTTCTCAGGAATACAAGAGTATTTTTGCAGCACGGCATTATCAAGGACGATATGCCCTGGCTGCATTATGACCAGACAAAAATGGCTATGTTCGTAACCTCTGCAAAAAGAGAGCAGGAATTTATAAGCGGAACATTCGGCTATCCGGAGGGCGCAGTAAAGGAACTGGGACTTTGCCGCTTCGACAGTCTGCACAGCTTTGAAGTAAAGCCCCGTCAGATACTCCTTATGCCAAGCTGGAGAAGCTGGATCGCAACGCCTACATCCGCATCCTTTGAGATAGAGGATGTCCGCAGCTTTACTAATACTTCATACTTTAAGGCATGGAACGGGTTTCTCCAGAATACAGAACTGCACACACTTCTTGAAAAAAATGATATGGAGCTTGTGTTCTATCCTCACCGCGATATGCAGAGGTACCTGCCGTATTTCAAAACAGGATGCAGCAGGATCAGAACAGCAAAATTCCCTGAATATGATGTGCAGGAGCTTCTTAAGGAATCTGCATATCTGATAACGGATTTTTCAAGTATTGCAATGGATTTTGCGTATATGAATAAAAGACTCGTTTATTATCAGTTCGATTACGATGACTTCCGGAAAGGACAGTATCCGGAGGGCTATTTCAGTTATGAAAAAGACGGTTTCGGAATGGTATGCTATGATGAAGCTTCACTGCTGAAAGAAATAGGCACAGCAATAGAGGAAGGATTCAGGAATCCTGAGAAATATATGAAGCGCCATGAGGAATTCTTTGATCTTTATGACAGCAATAACTGCGAAAGAAACTACAAGGCGATCAAGGAGCTGAAATGATGTCTGAGAAAACGGAATATCCGGAAATAGATTTTGTGATACCCTGGGTCGATGGCAATGACCCCAAATGGCAGACGGAAAAGGCAAAATACGATCCCTCTGCAATGCTCAACAGTGACAGTCCCGTTCGGTACCGTGACTGGGATAATCTTAATTACTGGTTCAGAGCAGTAGAAAAGTTTACTCCCTGGGTCAGAAAAATACACTTCATAACCTGGGGACATATCCCGCATTGGCTCAATACAGATCATCATAAACTGAATATAGTAAACCACCGTGACTATATTCCGGAAAAATATCTCCCGACATTCAGCTCTCATACAATAGAGCTTAATATGCACCGTATAAAGGGTCTTTCTGAACATTTCGTGTATTTCAATGACGATATGTTTATAACCCGTCCTATGCAGCCGGAGGACTTTTTTAAAAAAGGTCTGCCATGCGACTGCTTCGGTCTGAACTGCATATACTTCGGTCATGACAGCGCCGGACATTTCAACGGCTCAAATATGGAGGTCATAAATACCGAATTCAAAAATAAAAAGGCAATAATGAAACGCGATTTCGGAAAATGGTTCAGTCCTGCAAACGGCATAAGAAAAATAATAAAAACTATTTGCCTCCTTCCGTGGGAGTGGTTCCCTGGATTCAATTATAACCATCTGCCGACCAGCTTCCTTAAAAATACTTTTGAAACTGTATGGGAAAAATATCCGGATGTGCTGGATAAGACCTGCTGTGATAAATTCCGTACAGAATCAAATGTGAACCAGTGGCTTATGAAATACTGGCAGCTTTGCGCCGGCACTTATTCAGTGCGTTCTGATTCTGTGGGCGAGGTGTTCCATATCGAGGAAAAAAACTTTGAGGAGCTTTGTACCGCACTCTCAACTCAGAAGTATAAAATGATATGTATTAACGATACCCCAAGAACAATTAATTTCGAGGAAAAGAAAAAGAGGATCCTTTCTATTTTTGAAAGCATACTGCCGGAAAGATCCTCTTATGAAATATAAGCAAAGGAGTATTCTTATGGGAAGATTCATATGGCTCATAGGCGAAAACCTGAGCAGTACGGCTGACAATAATTCTTACTATTTCTGGCGCAGATCTGTTGAACGAGAGGATGATATAGATAAGTATTTCATACTTGAAAAGAACCGCAAAAACAAGGAATTCCTACGCAGTCTGCCGGAAAAGATCAGGAAATTCGTTGTCTGGCGTGATTCCGTACAGCATCTTAAACTGTTTATCAGGGCTGATATGTTCTTTGTTACTCTCAGCTACCGTGATATCAGACCGGAAAATGTAATGGGTAAAAAACTTGACCTTTCAATCGAAAAGCCTATAATCTATCTTCAGCATGGAACTCTCGCTATAAAGGCTCTGGGCTATAAGGGTTATACCTACAATAATAACTTCTTCCGCTTCTGCTATTACAACAAATCTATTGCGCCGGTTTTTGAGGAAAAAAACCTTTTCAAGCCCTATCAGATGTACTATGGAGAGTACCATCCAAGATATATGGAGCTTGTAAAACGATTCCGCAGCTTCAAAAAAGAAAATGACCGTATCCTATGGTTCCTTACATGGCGTGAATATATGGGCAATAACCTGCCTACAAAAATACTCCTCAAAAAGATCAAAAGCGTAGTAAACAATCAGAAGCTTCTTGATTACCTCGACAGAACTAATACTGACCTCGTAATGTGCGTACATAAGTTCTTTGATGAGGAAAAGATAAGCATGATAAAGGGTGAAACGAATTCAAAGCATATTATCTTTGAATTTGCAAGCGAGGTCAATGTAATGGACGAGCTTGTAAGCTGTGACCTTCTTATAACGGATTATTCCTCCGTAGCATTTGATGTCACCTTCCTGAATAAGCCTGTTATTATGTTCCAGCCGGATATTGAGGATTATCTCAGCAAAAGAGAGCTTTACTGTGAAGTTGACGAGCTTAATATGCACAATATCCGTAAGACAAAAGACCTTGTGGATGCCATTGTTGAAAAGAAATACGGCATAAATGAATTTTTCCGTTCAAAACTTCCGGAGAAAATAGATCTTGACTATGTTGCACAGGGAAAGCATATTGATAAGATGTATGACGACTTTGCAAATATACAGCGCCATAAAATTACATTTATCGGATATAATTTCTATGGTATCGGCGGAACTGTATTTGCAACCCGTTCGCTTGCAGAGGCGCTTATGGAAAAAGGATACCTTGTACAGCTCCTTTCACTGAAAAAGACTACAAAGCCTAAAAATATGCCCTATGCTCTGAATCTTGCCTATCTTTACGATGCAAACAGAATGAGTATGCTAAACCTGTTCAAAAGACATTTCTATCACAGAAAAAAACTGTTTTCCCACCTTGTACATGACAAGGATATAGTAAACCTGAAACCATATGCAGGCTATGCGCTTACAAAATGGATGCAAACTACAAACAGTGAAACAGTTATCTCTACAAGAGAATCACTGCACCTGTTCCTTAATGAAGCCTCCTCCGATTCCATAAAAAATAAGATATATTTCTTCCACTGCACCGCAGAGGTAGTTGAGGATATCTTCCCGGATATTATTAATCAGCTTAATAAATGCGATATCGGAAAGGCTGTTTTTGTAACGGAAGCCAATAAGCAGAAGTATCTTGAAAAATTCGGCTTCGATAACTACAAGGAATCTCTTGTTATCGGAAATTGTCTGGAGTCGTCAAGATCAGTAAGCAGGGATGCGATCGCTCCGGTCGAGGAAAAGCCGGTTTACCGTGGAATATATCTTCTCCGCATAAGTGAGGAAAGAGAGGATGACCTCAATAACCTTATCGGCTACGGCTGCTATCTCAGAGACAATGATATCGACAATATAAAGATAGATGTTTACGGCACAGGCACATATGTTGATACATTTATTGACAAGCTCATAGATGAGGAAATAACTGACTATATATGCTATAAGGGTAATACGCCGGACGGCCCCGCAAGAATAAGGGAGCATGATGCTGTTGTTGATTTTTCATTCAAACATTCCTTCGGTATGCCTTATATAGAGGGCGTAATGAACGGAAAGGCTGTATTCTGTGAAAAGAATGAAGGCTCCGGAGAGGTAATGGCTGATATTCCGGAGGCTTACATCCAGTCCTATGATGACCTTACAAAGAAAATACTTGCTCTGCCGGAGATGTCTGTAGAAAAGCTGCAGCAGAACTATGACAGCATTTCAAAGAATTATTCAAGAGAAGTGCTTGCAGACAAGTTTATAAAGTTCATAAGCTAAAACTTCAGGCTGCGGTTAACACCGCAGCCTGAATTGTTATTTCTTCTTTTTTCTGTCCTCTTTTATAGCAGCACCAAGCATTTTGAAGATCTCCCCTATCTTCGGAGGATTGCCATACATGAGTACGCCTATCTTATATACTGCCGCTGCAAACAAGCCAAGCAGATATACCGTTACCGCCTGTATTACGACCGAAACAATTATCTCCCACAGTGGAACATCAAGTATCGTAGCCCTTACAAGCATTGCCATCGGCGCTGAAAACGGTACAAATGACAGTACCTTCATAAATGTATTGTCTATATTGTCACTTGTACAGCAAAATACTACCGCTGCATATACAAGTGTAAGTATCATTATTATCGGAGATGTCAGATTGTTAAGATCCTCTGATTTCGATGCAAATGATGCCAGTGCTCCAAGAAGAAAGGCATAGATAAAATATCCAAGCAGGAAAAATACTATTGCAAGCACCACTGTCTGAGGTGCGATCACAAAGAATTCCCTGATCTCATCCGGCAGCTTTGTGGTCGATGCAGGACCAAAGGCTGCAAGCGCTGTCAGCAGTAATATCGACATCTGCGTAAGTCCGGCAAGTCCTGATCCTATTACCTTTCCGAAAATGAGATGTTTTGGCTTTGCACAGGTTATCAGAAGCTCCATCGCCCTCGTGTTCTTTTCGCTTACCACACTCTGCGCTACAAACTGTCCGTAGCTTGCTATGCAGGCAAACAATACTATCATTATTATGTATGCCGGTAAGAAGTTTTTGGTCTGATCATTTCCCGTCGTCACAAGCTCAGCCTTTATCTGTACTCCAAGTATTGCCGCTGCATCCGCCTGTGAAATTCCGGCTTTGTTCATATTCGTAACAATGCTCAGCTGCC
>CACZSM010000015.1 GCA_902783815.1 uncultured Ruminococcus sp. | reverse complement strand
CGCCGGAGTGCGACCAAAGGCTCTGCCTTTGGAAACCGCAAGCCTTTGAAAAGGCTTGACCGAAACTTTTGCCTTTTTGTTGGCTATCTTTCTTTTAAAGAAAGCTGAATTTCATGTATTCCTGTTATAAATTATTGTATTACGCTTTTATATGTGTTATCATAAAATAAATATATTTTTACTAACGGAGGAAGTATTATGAAAAAATTTACTGTCGTACTTCTCACTGCTTTTGCGATCTGCTCACTTTCTGCCTGTAATGAACTGAATCAGGCAAAATCTGACCTGCAGGGCGAGATAAGCGGATTTCTCGGAGAAACCAGCGAAATTCTGAATGGCGCAACCAGTCTGATCGGCGAAACAAGCGAACTCAGAAGCCAGCTCGAAGAAGCACTCCACGGAAGCTCCTCTCTGCTCGGGGATAATTTATTGACGGGTGATTCGGCAAAAGCAAAAAGTTTTGATTCCTATGTGACATATTTTTATAATGGGATAGTGTCCGGAGAAATTAATGATAAGGATGAAAAGGCTGTCCGCGCGGAGCTTAGCGCAGAGCTGCCGTCAGAATCAGAAAGCACTGCGGAGCGCAGGAAGAAGGCGGCAAAATTCACGATAGGTGATGTAATAAGCTATCAGGGCGAGAATACGGATATAACAGGTTTCTGCTATGCGGAAACAGGCTTCGGAACTCATCGCCGCGGGGAGATACTTGCTGCTTCCGACCCGGATATAAAGGGTAATGAGGATGCTGTAACTGACCTGAAAACATCAACAACTCTTGCAAAGTTATTTGAATAATAGTGGTATAGATCCGGCGTAGTTATGAGAGGTAACTATGCCGGATCAGGTCTTTTGCAGATAGTAAAAATCGGTTCCGTGGAAAAGAGTGAATACCTCTTGACAAATGATACTATGTGTGATATAGTATTGTGTAACGGGAGGTATGAGGAGGTATCACATGGATATACAGCTTAAAAGAGGTCTTTTGGATGTGTGTGTTCTTGCCGCATTGAGGGATCAGGATTCCTATGGCTATATGATAATAAAGGATATAAAGCCATATATGAATATCTCGGAATCAACACTGTACCCTATACTTCGCAGACTGGAGGCTGCAAATATGGTGACGGAGTATTCTGTTGAACATAACGGCAGATTGAGAAAATATTACCATATTACACCTGTCGGTCAGCAAAGACTTGCCGCTTTCGATGAGGAATGGCAGGAGATAGTAAGAATACATCAGTTTGTCAGCAGAAAGGAAGTTGTAAATGAATAAGCAACAATTTTTAAATGAACTGAGGAAGGCACTTTACGGTATGCCTCCGGCTGAAATAGAAAAATCTGTGCAGTTCTATTCGGAAATGATAGATGACCGTATGGAGGACGGTATGAATGAGGAGGAAGCTGTGGCATCTCTCGGAAGCCTGGGCGAGATTGTCGGACAGATAAGAGGCGGCGGTTTCAGTACAGGTAAAACGGCTTCGCTGAAACAGAATACAAAAACTGTTGAAATGATAGTAATAATCGTAACAGCGCCTGTCTGGTTCAGTGTTTATATATCCGCATGGATGTCGCTTATTTCATTTTACATCACTGCGGTTTGTCTGAGTATCTCAGGACTTGCCTGTATTGCCGCTAATTTTTTTGTGGCTCCGACAACAGAAGTAATGCTTTTTCTTATCGGCGGAGGGTGTATTCTTATTGGTCTGGGAATGTTTATATTCGTTGGAACCAATGTGCTTGTAAGATTGTTTATAAAGCTGACTAAGTTCCTGACGGAAGAAGTTAAAAAAATATTCAGAGGTGACTGACTATGAAAAAATCTACAATGATAGCCTTGATAATTGCCGGCTCTCTTTTCGGAATAGGCATTGTGATATGTGTTATCGCAGGAATAATGACGGGCTTCCGCTTTGATAAGACTGTGTTCAACAGCGAAACTCCGACGGTTGTTACATTCGATATCAAGGACGAGTTTGACGATATTGATATACATACGGTATCTGACGATATCGAGATACTTATGGCAGAAGGAAGTAAATGTACAGTTACCTGTACTGATACGGAAAATGTAAAGCATAAAGCAGAGGTAAAGGATGGCAAGCTGACAATTTCCGAGGAGAATAACAGCAGTTGGTTAAAAATAAATTTTTTTGTAGTAAGTCCGGAGAAAAAAACGAAGGTATATCTCCCGGAGGGGACATACCGTAATTTAAAGATAAACACAACAAGCGGAGATGTTTCCTGTCGTGACAAGTTCACATTCAGCAGTATGGATATAGTTACAGTAAGCGGTGAGATAGGTCTGAGCGGAACAAAAACTCTGGAGACTCTCAATATGAATACGACCAGCGGAGATATTGCGATTTCAGGTACAGATACGCCCGGACTGACTATTTCTACAGTAAGCGGAGATATTTCTCTGAATAACAGTGCCGCCGGTAAAAAGATAGGAATAAATACAACAAGCGGAGATATAAATATATTGCAGCCATTGAGCAGTGACATAAATATATCGACGATAAGCGGAGATGTAAAAGGTACTATGAGCGGTTACAGCATAAGCCACGAAACGGTCAGCGGAGATGTAAAGCTGCCGGGCAAAAACAATGGAGATAAAAAGTGTTATATAAAAACAGTCAGCGGAGATATTTTCATATCTGAAGCAGAATAAGAAATTCAGAACCCCCTGCCCATTATAGTGAGCAGGGGGTTTTATCGGTTTATTACTTTGTCACATGATTGATAAGTCCGCCGTCAGCGATTATTCCCTGAATAAATGGAGGGAACGGTTCTGCCTGATAGGTCTTTCCTGTTGTGACATCCGTTATTACTCCTGTATCAAAATCTACGCTTACCTCGTCGCCGGCTTTTATCTCCTTTGACGCCGCATCACATTCGAGTATCGGCAGTCCGATATTGATAGCGTTCCTGTAGAATATCCTCGCAAATGTGGAGGCAATTACACAGCTTATCCCCGATGCTTTTATTGCTATCGGTGCGTGCTCTCTTGACGAGCCACAGCCGAAATTCTTTTCTGCTACCATGATATCTCCTTCCTTTACCTTTTTGGTAAAGTCTATGTCAATATCCTCCATGCAGTGTGAAGCAAGCTCCTTATGAGAGCTTGTATTAAGGTATCTTGCCGGAATGATAACATCTGTATCTACATTATCTCCGTACTTATGTACTGTTCCCTGTGCTTTCATATCAATGTCCCTTTCTTATCTATTCATACCTTTGCCGGGTCGGTTATATAGCCTGTTACTGCGCTTGCCGCAGCTACAGCCGGAGATGCAAGATATACCTCTGATTCTACATGACCCATTCTTCCGACAAAGTTTCTGTTTGTTGTAGAGATAGCCTTTTCGCCTTTAGCAAGTATTCCCATATGTCCGCCAAGACACGGGCCGCAGGTCGGAGTTGATACAACTGCTCCTGCTTCTATGAAAATATCAAACAATCCCTCGTGCATTGCCTGCAGGTAAACATTCTGCGTACCAGGAATAATAATGCAGCGCACGCCCTTTGCTACCTTTTTGCCCCTGAGTATATCAGCAGCAGCCCTCAGATCACTTATTCTGCCGTTTGTACATGAGCCTATCACTGCCTGATCTATTTTTACCTCAGTTTCGCCTATTTCGTCAACAGTTCTTGCATTTTCCGGCAGATGCGGAAATGCGACTGTCGGACGCAGCTTTGAAAGGTCTATTGTATATTCTGCATCATATTCAGCGTCATCATCAGCGAAGTATTCCTTTGCCTCGCCCTTGAATCTGCCCTCCGTATAAGCTCTTGTAATGTCGTCAACGGGGAAGATACCATTTTTTGCTCCGGCTTCTATTGCCATATTTGCAATACAGAGTCTGTCATCTATATTGAGGTACTGCAAGCCATCGCCGAAAAATTCCATTGATTTGTAGAGAGCGCCGTCAACGCCGATCATGCCTATTATATGGAGTATAACATCCTTACCGCTGATAAAGGGCGCAGGTTTGCCTGTAAGCACAAACTTTATTGCAGACGGTACTTTGAACCATGCCTTTCCGCTTATCATACCAGCAGCCATATCGGTAGAGCCGACTCCTGTTGAAAATGCGCCGAGAGCGCCGTAAGTACAGGTATGGCTGTCCGCACCGATGCAAAGGCTGCCGGGGCCTACAAGACCCTTTTCCGGAAGCAGAGCGTGTTCTATACCCATCTGACCGACATCAAAGAAGTTTTTGATATCATACTTATCAGCAAAGCGTCTTACCTGAGCGCACTGTTCAGCGGCTTTGATATCCTTGTTAGGCGTGAAGTGATCCATTACCATAGCGATCTTTGTATTATCGAACACACCGCAAGCACCGCCGTCATTAAAAACATTGATTGCCACCGGGGAGGTTATATCATTACCCAGCACCATATCAAGTTTAGCTTCTATAAGCTGTCCTGCCTTGACAGAATCAAGACCGGCATGAGCCGCAAGAATTTTTTGTGACATTGTCATTCCCATACTAAAAAAACCTCCTGAATTTAATTCTCCATAATTATAACACATCTGATAATCAAATTTCAACTTTGCGGAGTCATGTAATTTAAGTTTCTTTTAATAATATCGTGTGTAGAGTTTAGCATAAAAAAGTAACCGCCTGTTTTCAAAACACAGCGGTTACTTTTCTCCGGCGCAGTGCCTGCGCTGTCAATTTTGCCCTCCCCCTGTCAGCTACGCTGACATCGTCTCGCCTGCCGGCTCGGTCGGCGCTTCT
>CACZSM010000014.1 GCA_902783815.1 uncultured Ruminococcus sp. | reverse complement strand
TATAAACAGACGCTCCTTGAAGGCGGTAAGATAGATACACTCGAAAATAATGACAGTTTCGGATGGCTTCTTACTCATTATGAACCGATATATGATTCAAAAGGGAAGTGCGTGGCATATGTCGGAGCGGATATCTCAATGGCAGAGGTAAGCAATTATATAAAAAGCTTTATGAATTATATTCTTATTTTTGCTGTGATGTTTCTGGTGATCTGTATTATCATCGGAGCGAGGATATCAATATATTATAAGAAAATAGTAGAATCAGAAAGACTTCTCGAACAGCAGAAAAGGGATAAGGATCTTCTCAAGGAAATAATAGAATCCTTTGCAAAGGTCATAGACCTTAAAGACTCCTATACACAGGGTCATTCCCAGAGGGTTGCCCGATATACGGCAATGCTTGCAAAGGAACTCGGGTATGATGAGAATACAGTAGAGCGCTATTACAATATAGCTCTGATGCACGATATCGGAAAGGTAGGCATACCGGATGAGGTACTCAATAAGCCCGGTAAGCTGACCAATGAGGAATATGAGATAATAAAATCACATACGACAAGAGGTTATGAGACCCTGCGAAATATCAGTCTTATGCCGGAGCTTGCGACAGGTGCAGGATCGCATCATGAAAGACCGGACGGAAAAGGCTATCCTAAAGGATTAAAGGGTGATGAAATACCCCGTGTAGCACAGATAATCGCTGTAGCGGATACATTTGATGCCATGTATTCAAACCGTCCGTACAGGAAGAGGATGAATTTTGAAAGAGCAGTAGGAATAATAAAGGATGTTTCAGGCACACAGCTTACCTCAGATGTAGTTGACGCATTCCTGAGACTTGTTGATAAGGGAGAATTCCGTGCGCCGGATGATACGGGCGGCGGAAGCACTGAGGATATATCTAACATACGCAAAAAAGCAGAATAACAAATATCCCCGTCCGATCAGAGGTATCTGAAGGAACGGGGATATAATTTTTTTGTGCGGACAGAACTATTCGGCCGTGGAGGTTATCTTGTACTGTTTGACGACAAGAGTACCGTTGCTGTCCATTACATTTAGACGGACATTGTATTCAGCCTTTGATGCAGGAGTAAATACTGCGCTTGCAGCGCTGCCGTATTCTGTACCGATAGCTGTAAATGCCTTGCTGGTGGTCTTTTTGTAGTAGAAAGCGTATTTGTAGCCGCCGCTGCCGCCCTTTGCGGAGGCAGTGATCTTGATCGGATTGTTTTTCACAACCGTCATTTTATCAAGAGTTGAGGTATTGACAAGATCACTTGATGAAGGCTTTACGGAATTAACAGTAAACTGCTTTGTAACAACTTTTCCGGTGCTGTCTTTTACATTGACCTTTACAAGATACTTTGCAATAGCTGCCGGAACAAAGGTAACTTCCTTAGTATTGCCGTAAAGCTCTCCGAGGGATATCCATGCTGCGGAGGTAGATTTCTTGTAATAGAATGAATACCTGTAATCTCCCTGACCGCCTGATGCTGCACCCTTGACAAGAACAGCGGTATCCTTCGGGATAGTTGTAGTGCTTACAGAAGACTTGTTTGCAAGCTCTGTTGATGCAGTGGTTGAAGTGATGCTGAATTCCTTATCAGCCGTTGCTCCGCTGTTATCCTTTACAGTAACCTTTGCAATATAGTCGCCTGTCGAGCCGACCTTGAAGGATGCAGTAGTATCAGAGCCGAATGCGGTCCCGATAGTTGTCCAGTATTTGCTGGAAGCTTTCTTGTAGTAGAATGCGTACTTGTAGGGTGAGGAACCGCCGCTTGCAGCACCATTCAGAGTGACATTACTTCCGACAGTCGGTTTATCGCTGCTTATGGTAGAGTTATTTGCAAGAGCCTTTACAGAGGTTATTGTAAACTGCTTTTCAACGACTGTATTTTTACTGTCCTTGACTCTTATTCGTACAATGTATGCAGCAGCCATAGAAGGAGTGAATACAGCGCTTGTATAATCGCAGTAGCCGCTGCTTATAGAGGTCCATGATGAGCTTGAGGATTTCTTGTACTCATACGAATATCTGTACGGAGCAGTACCGCCCTCAGCCTTAGCAGTAAGGGTTACTGCAGTACCTGCTGTAACGGAGGATGCACTGACGCTTGATTTATTTTCAAGCGCTTTCTGAGCAGGAATGACCTTGAATGTTGAATAATCGCAGTCGGTACATTCATCATACGGCTCCCAGCCGCTTTCAGATGATGTAGCAGATTTACCGTCATGATGTACGAGGTTATGTCCCTTAGCCGGAATTTCCGTATAGGTGGTATAGCTGCAATTCTTACAGGTGTCATAAGGCAGCCAGCCGGGTTCAGTACAGGTCGCATCCTGACCTTCATGATGGATAAGTTCGTGACCTGTTGGCGGTATCTCATGATATGTAGTCATGCCGCATACAGAGCATACATCATAGGCATCCCAGCCTGATTCAGAGCATGAAGGATCCTTTGCATCATGATGAACAAGCTGATGACCCGATGACGGAACAACCTCAAAATCAGTATCGCCGCATTTTTCGCAGACCTTATATGCTTTCCAGCCGTCCTCAGTACAGGTAGGCTGTTTTGCATCGCAGTAGGTGTAGGAATGATCCTGACCGCTTACTATGAATGTTGATTTTTTATCAGTGTATCCGCATGAGCAGCTCTTGTAATATACTGCACCCTCTTCACAATTGCCTTCAACATAGTATTCTGCCGATATTACCTTCTTTGTGCAGGTATGTATGGGAACAATATGTATAAACGCTGAATTGGCAGTCAGTGCTGTGACCTCATTTCCGTCAGAGGCAAGAGTTTCATCAAAACCATTTTCGCCTGTATATACCTTTATGGTATGGGTCTTGTTGTTGATATCAAAGGTATAGTTGTAGTTGTAAAGACTTCCGTTATAGAACGGCGTACTGTAATTTGTCATATAAATAGGGGTAAAGTAATATTCACCACTGTAGTAGTAAGCCGCCTTAGTATTCCTGTTGCTGTAATTGATATCAATACCGGAAGCGAACTTATCGAACGAAACAGTACCGTTGCTCTTTAGATAGATATTGCCGCCGGCGCTGTAGATTCCCGTTGACTGTATGCTTTCCTGAGTATATCCGGAGAGGTGGAGATCGCCATTTCCGGTAAGTGTGATATCTCCGTCAGCATATATTCCTACATCTGTAAGCGCAGAGCCTTTCAGCTTTGTTATATTATTTTCACCGATAAGCTCAACAGTAAGGTCATGCTGAGAGGATATTGCACCGCTCATTACCTTGACCTCATATCCTACGAATTTTTCTACCTCTGAAAGTATGCCGGAGGACAGGATAGTACAATCTTTAAGAGTCAGGGTGTTTGATGAGGTATCATAATGCCAGCCGTCTCTTTCGAGATTTCCCTGATTCTTGTCGGTAACGATATTTTTTCCGACTGTTACGCCGTATTCAGTATTGGCAGTTCTGAACTGTTTGCTATAGACAGTACCATCAACGCCCTGTCTGTAGTAGAGGGTGTATTCAGTATCGGGTTCAAGACCATCGATATAACCGCCTGCATAGAAGATATCGTTGTCTATGGAAAGCATGATACCTTCCGGTTCTCCGTCAAATGCAGCATATACTCTGTCCTTGCCGGGATAGATCTTTATACTGTCCGCTGCTGCGGTATGGATAGTGTATGTTCTGTTGCTGCGTACCATTGAGGTATTGAGCCTGTTGACACCATAGCGATAGGAAACTTCCGGATTAGTTTTGTTGTATTCTCCGAGTGATGATTCTATGCGTGTAATGACTGCATTGCTTATCTCAGGAACAGAGAAATACTGTAAAGCTGAATACTTGTCATCCGTATTTTCATGAGTAACATAACGGTTGATGGAATATACCTGGTTTCCGTCCGGATCGAGCGCCTTAAAGGTTATACGAGCGTTATCGTCCTCAGGCAGATCATCCTCGGAATCATATATATCAAGTTTTATGCTTCTGAGTATCTTTGTTTCCTTTATGCCGTCACCGTCAGTATCCCAGAGTACATATCCCTGTAATGGACGATAGTCTGTCGGAGCAGCTTTTTTAGTAACGAGCTTATTTGTTTCTGCATAATAGTCAAAATATTCATTTGACTGATCCTCTTCACCGAGCCTGAATTCAAGGTCGGGAACATTTGAAGTAATAATATCGCTGAGGTTTATGGATTCACCAACTACCATATTCAGACAGTCAATATTGAAAACAGGGAATGGTCTTATCCTGCTTCCCTCGGTGATATTGATGCAGTTATATGCAGAGATCGCAAGATATTTTGTTGTTCCCATTTTTTCAGCATCAGTCACCTCTTCACCATTGATGATGACCTTTATTGATGAGGTATCACTTGGGAATGTAACGGAAAGCTGATCGTCCAGTCTGAGCTGAACAGAGAAACCTGTCTGGCTGCCGCAGAGGAACACATCAGGTGCGCTTACATATCCGATAGCCTCCCAGAGATCTTCACTTCTTACTTCTGTGCCTGCAAATATTTTTGTGGTATATGTACCCTCGGCGCCAGTGATTATCTCAAACTGTTTTTTCCATTCATCAATACTGTCGCCCTGTCTGACATCTGTAGGATAGTTTATCACAATAGTGTCGATAACATCCTTCATGCCGCCGGTAGATGCCGGGAAGCTGTAGCTTGCTTCGATGGTATTCTGACGGTCAGCCTTCCAGACATGGCTGTCATCTCCGGTGAGGATACCGCTTATAGTATCTTCTGTTCCGTCACTGAGGGTCGCTGTAAGAGTATATGGAGTATTAGCATAATGACCGTATGTATCGCCTATCCAGTAAGCGTATTCATCAGTCATAAATTCATATCCGGGCTTCTCCTGTATTACTGCATGAGCAGTATAGCTGCGGAAAGCCTCAGCAACTGCATCAGCAGGGAGTCTGTCGCCGTACTTACCCTCTGTCCAGTATATTTCCTTTACAGTGTAATTCGCGCCTTCGGGGACATCTCCGGTAAGGTCGAATTTCTGACCGATAACAGGAGCGTCTATTCCGGATATATCAAGTTGTTGTATAGGGTTAGCATATACAAGTGATTTTGTGCTGCCGTCCGGCAGATTAAGAGTAATTGTAGTTCTGCCTTCCTTTGTACCGGGGATAAGATCGCCCTTTTCATCGAATGTAGCGACATCCGGATCAGAGGATGTAAAGCTGCCGCCGTTTGTAAGACTGAACCCGACGCTTGCATATGGCGGTGTGACTTTAAGGCTTACTTCATCAACAAACGGGTCATTGATATGGTGGTAGATACCCTCATAGAAGTAGTAATCGTTATATTTGAAGCTGATATCCTTTGCTTCTGCTTCAAAATCCACGACCTCAACATTTGTTTTTGCCCGTCTGTCCTTGTTTGTATAGACCTCTGCAAATACCTGCAAAGCCGGACAAGCGCCGACGCTATCTACACCGTAAGGCTTATCGTCAAAATCCTTCGGAAAGGCTATCGACTTTACAGATGAAGCATTTGTTACGCTGATATTATCGAAGGTCTTTGACCAGTTTCTGCCGTTTTTAGTTCTATATACGACCTTAGTGATCTTTTCGTCCGGGTCAAGACCCTTGATATCAGTGATGCTGATATTTACGGGGTTGTCGATAGTAGCATAGCTGCCTTCATATTCAGCCGAAAGACTTACGACAAGCGGCTTTGTTTCTATCGGAACCTTGACAGGATGGGAATAGAATACCTGAACATGGTCAAAATTCCTGAGCCAGAAGCTGTTTACTGCTGTTACCTTGCAGTATATTGTCTTGCCCTCGCAGGATTCAGGGATATAACAGCTGTCTGTATTAGTTGCCATTGTCCTGTTATTTGACGGGGACAGCGGCAGAGCGCTGTTTTTGGTTATAGCAGAAAGCGGAGTATCACCTTCAAGATAGGAGTGGAGCATTTCGACAGTCCATTTTGAGGTGTCTGCCGGCAGACCATTTTCTCCGTAAAGAGCTGAATTCGGGTCATTGGGATCTACAGTATTTACATAAGTATATCCGTCCTTACCCGGCAGCATCTTACGAATTGTATGGTTCTTCAGACCGTTAAGATCAGCTGTAAAGGTATCGAGCTTTCCAGTGAAGATATTATCCGTTCCGGCGATAAGAATATCATCACCGTCAGGATTGACCTCATACCACTGGTAATATACATCGAAGATCTTTCGTTTCATATAGTCGATAAGACCTGCCTGACCATTTATTATCTGTACCTTTGCAACCGAACCGGATCTGGGTTCATTGAGCCACTGTACAGGGGTATAGTCCTCTGTTTTCTGGTTGTTTTCTATCTTGTATTCATCCGTATCATAGCATACGAATACAATACTGCTTTCACAGCTTGCTTTATCGAGAATTTTGCTTGTACCGTTATAGGAGAGGTACTCGTCAACGCTCATAACGATCCTGTACATTTCGCCTGCCTGGTAGTTTATGCCAAGCTCATTGAGAGGCAACCGGCATTTCAGAGCATTATTGCTTGCAGCACCGTAGCGTACAGTTACAACAGGCTGATCCACTCCGAAAGTATCTGTGATATTCAGTCTTGTAAGCGGATCAACGCGATAGACCTTATAGGTTATCCACTTTACATTGTTGCGGTAGTTTTTCAGGAATTCCATTGCATATGAACTTCCTGTGATAAACTGTTTTTCGACCTTGTTCCATTCGGAATCAGAAAGATACTGCTGATATTTTATAACGGTCGATGTATCGCCGTTCTTGTCCTTTACAGTACCCCTTACAGCACCGTATGAATATTCAAAGCCGTCAATTTTTCTGCCTCTGGTATCAACAGGGGTATTGTAATACCATACCTCAGAAGCATCCAGATCTCTTCCGAATACATCTGTATTTGTCATATAGGGAATTACATAGTATTTCTCGCTGAGGTTCTTATCATTGATTGGATATGTAAAGAATTTCTCATCAGAGGAGAAAACACCTCTGTCATTTTCGGATGAATCCGACCATGCTGTTGAAATATCCTCATATGTACCGGTATCCTGAGAATCATAACGAGTCTGGAGTGAAAATGAGAATGTGGAATTGCTGCCCGGTTCATTAGGATATACTGTCAGATAGCGGTTCTTTCTCAGTTCTTCATCCGTACAGAACAGTCTGTAGTGGAAGATACTCTTATCTCCTGCATCCTTATTGTCATCCATAAGAACAAGAGCACCGTCACCATAGGTATCTACAAGCTGAATTCTGCCGTCGCGGATAAGATCCTCATTATAGGATTCAACTCCGAGGTTGACTCCGCCGGCGGATCCGGGGAACATTGTCATCTGATCTGTATTGTGATCGTTTGCACCGTCCGAGGTATCCTTGTTAAGCCCAAGCATAGTAGCCTCGTAGTAGCAGCGGAATGTTCCGCCCCTTACCCTTATATTGCTTGTATCTACCGGAACCTTGACAGGACTTCCGTTTTCATATACTACATTGCCGTTTGCATCCGTCTTATTTACCATTGTAAGCACTTCAAGACCGTTTGTTTCATCAGTTCTCATGCTTACGGACTTTTCTGTAACATTTCCTTTTGTATCCTCAACATACTGAGTCGCTGCCTGAAGGCTGTTATTATACTTTACTATATTGAAGATATTTGCTCCGCACCGACCTTCAAAAAGACCGTCAAAGATATAGACCTTGCCCTTTTGTGTAGCTTCAATAACGCCATTGCGGATATTTGGAGTCATGCCATGACCAATATAATTGCCGCCATAGGAAACAAAGGTTCCTCCGTTGCCGACATTTACTACTGTTCCGAGGAATGACTGGGTAACTATAGAGCCTTCGTCAGTCTCGAAGCAGGACTTTATGCTTTTTGCCAGATTGAATGCTGAGCTTACCATTGCACCTATCTTATCCTTATTGGTAGCAGCATCTGTAATGGCATTTTCAGCTGCGGCTATTTTTGAGTTGCCGTCATACTGAGCAGATCCTCTTGCATTGGATTCATTCTTTTTGTTTTTATCCTTATCGTCCTGTTTTTCTCCGACAGTTTTATTTCTTGCTGCATCAGAATTTTCCTTACCATCGGGAGAATCCTTTTTCGGTTCAGGCTTAGCGTCTTCTCCGGTTTTCTTTGCTGTTGTTGCAGCGGTCTGGCTTTTTGCGGACTCATCACCGTCCTGATTGCCGCCAGCCTTCTTGATGGCATCCATAGCCTGTTTAGCATTGAATACAGCATCCTCATAAGCTCCGGTAGCTGCATTTATGCCTGTAGCATATCCGGCTATATCCGTAGCAAGCGCTACTGCATTTCCTACTACTGTTTCGATCTTGTTAAAAAGGTCGTCATCGGACTGCGCCTTACTTCTTCCTGCCTGATATGTACCGCCGTATATAACGAGATTACCGTCATCTACATTGAATATATCACGGGTAGTATAGCGCTTTATCCTGTGTTTATATGGGTCTATCATGTACGCATTGATGTATATTTCGCCGGTCTGCCCTGCGGATGAGTCTATTATTGTAAGAGTTGCGCCGCTCTGTATTGAGAACATTACAGACTGGAAATCCGCTGAATTATCTGACTGGTAATAGCTGTCATGATAGTCGTCATGAGTATCTACCTTATTGCGCTTATCCATAAGTCTGATAAGATGGCCGTTCAGGTCAAGCACCTTATCGGATTTGATAACGATTGTTTCATAATCCGTATGGCCGCTTGTTGTTGTGAGATCGTTATCTACAATGATATACTTATCACTGTCGGAAGTCGATTGAAGCAGACTTCTGAGAGTACCGCTTTTCGGGCCAAAGGAATCGGCGTGTTTCCATTTAACGCTGATATTATCCTTGCTGCCCGGGTAGATATGACGCTGATCCGCATTGTTTTTGAGGACTTCCATAGGGTCGGTATAGGGATAATTGAAATCCATGTCTATATCGGTATAGTCCCCGACATCAATACTTTCTGACGAAGGTGCTGCTTCCACAGTCAGTACCGACATGGGTATTATACTCATAAGCATACAAAGCACCAGCAGGATACTGACAGTTCGTTTTGTTGTTTTCAACTTAAAAGCCTCCTTTGCGTTTTTTGGAATTACGACAATAATATTAGTCTTATCACCTTCTTTGAATTTACTGATCCAATGAGTACCACGGACAATATGAATTGCTGTTAAGCTTAAGAGAACCCCTTAACAATCCATGCACTGATTATAACATATACTACATGATTTTTCCACTAAAAACTTTATCTGGCGCCGTGACCGCTGCGCGGTCACTTTCCGGCTGGACTTTTACACCTATAATTTCTACGGTCAATCAAGGAGCGCCTATTTTTTGCCAACCTAAATTATAGCGCAGGCGCAGTGCCTGCGCTGTCAATTTCGCGATAGTCGCTCGCTGCGCTCCGCTCTGACCAGCAAACGAAAATTGGTCGAGCGCGGTCTTGCTTTTATGACATTGGGAGCATACTTGAT
>CACZSM010000013.1 GCA_902783815.1 uncultured Ruminococcus sp. | reverse complement strand
CCTCTCAGCCGCAGGCTGAGAAGCGCCGACCGAGCCGGCAGGCGAGACGATGTCAGCGTAGCTGACAGGGGGAGGGCAAAATTGACACCGCAGGCACTGCGCCGCAAGCCTTTGAAAAGGCTTGACCGAAACTTTTGCCTTTTTGTTGGCTATCTTTCTTTTAAAGAAAGTTGAATTCCATGCTGCGCACAAAATAAATGTTGAAATAGGTGAATAAATGAGATATAATAGTAACAGGCGAAAGAAACATTAAAATGTCGAACTAAATGTATATACGAATACCACTCGCCTGCAAAGTATTACTACGAAAGGATGATAAAATTGAATATTCTTATTCTTTCCGCTACTACCGGCGGCGGTCATATGGCAGCTGCTAACGCATTAAAGGACTATATCCTTTCAAAATTGCCGGATTCCAAGGTGTTTATATATGATTTTCTGGAATATATCAGTCCTTTTATAAACAAAGCTGTTACCGGCGGTTATGTCTATATGGCAAAAAATACTCCCCTTATGTACGGCTCCTTCTACAAAAGTGCTGATAAGGCATATACTATCACCAATACCGCTGTTGAGCTTACAACCTCTCTGCTTGAAAATAAGCTCAATCCCCTCCTGGAGGAATCAAAGCCCGATATAGTTATCACAACTCATGCCTTCGGCGCTGAGATCGTCTCAGGACTTAAAAATAAAGGCTTGATAAATATTCCGATCATCAGTATCGTTACGGATTTCGCCGTGCATCAGTCCTATATCAGCAGCGGTATAGATGCCTATATCGTTTCTACAGACGATATGATCGGACAGTTTATGACACGCGGCGTCGAAATGAAAAAAATATATCCATTCGGCATACCCGTTAAACAGGCTTTCTACAAAAATATCGACAGGGAAACTGCTTTCGCTGAGGAGGGTCTTGATCCGGATATTCCTACTATACTCATAATGGCTGGCAGCTTCGGTGTTACTGATATACTTAAAATATATCACAAAATAGTAAATTCAAAGGCTGATTTCCAGGTAATAGTAATTACCGGCAAAAACGAAAAACTCTATGATACATTTGAAAAATACCTCAGAAAAATCGCAATGGCAAATACTCTCATTAACTTCAGAGGATTGTCAAAGCCGAAGCCGGAGCTTTATATATCCAAGCATATAAAAAAATCCAAGCCGACAAAGCTGCTTTATTATACTAATGAAGTGGAAAAGTATATGCACATGGCTGATCTTATCGTGACAAAACCCGGAGGTCTGACTATAACTGAGGCAATTGCAAGTAATCTGCCAATGGCTGTTTTCAATGCTATCCCTGGTCAGGAAATTCAGAACGCCGATTTTCTCACAGGTCATAATATGGCTATCAAAATTGACAAGAATAATCTATGTACGAAACAAATTACTGAACTGCTCAATAGTCCGGAAAAACTTGAACGGATGAAGGATGCTATCGCAGCATTCTCTAAAGGCAACTCGGCTGCGAAGATCTACGACCTGATGCTTAAACTCGTTGATGAGTATTCAGAATAACCTGATAAAAAACAAATAAGTGGTTCCCTGAAAACCGGAACACGAATCATCCGGAAAAATTGACAGCAAAATTATCGTGAAGTAGGTTTTCAGAGGTTCCAATAACTTAATCTTCAAAAAAAATGCCTATTATTTATCCTATTTGTGCGAAATATAAAAATAATTAATATTCTTTTAAATAATATTAAGTACTGAAAGTTGTAATATCATTAGTTTGTGCAGAAAAAAAGTAATTATAAGAAAAAGGGAGGATATTTATGCCCCTTGATCAGTCAATCGTTATGCAGATAATTCTTGCTCTCGGAGGTCTTGGACTTTTCCTTTACGGAATGAGACTTATGGGCGAGGGTCTGGAGCTTGCCGCCGGCGCAAACCTCAGAAACCTTCTTGAAAAACTGACTACCAATCGTTTTCTCGGTGCTTTTGTCGGTATTATCGTAACGGCGATAATACAAAGCTCTACGGCTGTATCAGTTATGTGTATCGGCTTTGTTAATGCTCAGATAATGAATCTCAGTCAGGCAATGGGCGTTATCATGGGCGCTACGATCGGTACCACCGTTACAAGCGTACTTCTTTCCATCAATCTTGCCGCATATGCGCCTCTGGCTATTTTTGCAGGCGCAATAATGGTAATGTTCTTTAAAAAGAACAACCAGAAATACCTCGGTCAGATCATTGCAGGATTCGGCATACTCTTCTTCGGTATGACAACTATGAGCTCTAACCTTAAACCTCTTGCTGAATCTGATTTCTTCAAAACTCTTATCCTTTCCATCGGCGACCCGATACTTGGTACGCTTTTTGGTGTGGCTTTTGCAGCAATACTCCAAAGCTCTTCAGCAGCTGTCGGCGTTCTGCAGGCACTTGGCGGCGCAGGTGCAATGGCTCTGCCGGATGCAGTCTATATGGTATATGGCATACATATCGGCGCTTGCGTTACTGCTGTTATATCCTCTATCGGCGCAACTAAAGCAGCTAAAAGAACTGCCCTTTCGTATGTATTGTTTACATCCTTCGGTACGCTCATATTTGCGTTCCTGTCCGCTTTCACTCCTTTCAATTCCATGATAGTCAATTTTGCGCCTGATAATGTCACCTTCCAGATATCTCTGGCACACATTATATCAAGTATCGGCGCAACACTTATTATGCTTCCTCTTGAAGGTATTATTATCAAACTCTCCTGTATCATCATCAGAGGAGATGAGGATGCCGAAAGAGAACCATGCAGACTTAAATATGTGGATGAGCGTCTTCTCAAAACTCCGCCTTTTGCTGTATCTCAGGTAACAAAAGAGATCGACAGAATGGGCGTGCTTGCAAAGAAGAATTTTGCAAGATCAATGGAGGCTTTCCTCAATAAAGATGCAAACCTTATAAAAGAAGTAGAGGAAACTGAAGAAGTCATCGACTACCTGAATATGGCAATAACTAATTTCCTTGTAAAGCTGAACGGTCTGAATCTTGAGGACAGCGACCGTGTGAAGATCGGTTCTTATTACCATGTTGTAAGCGACATGGAAAGAATCGGCGACCATGCAGAAAATATCTGTGAAATTGCGCAGACCATAATCTCAAAGGATGAAACGCTCAGTGATGATGCCCTTGAGGAAATAAAGAAAATGCAGACCCTTGTCAATAATATAATTGACGACTCCCTTAAAATGTTTGAATCAAGCCATATTGACCAGAAACGCATAGACCTTGTAAGCAAGACTGAACAGGAAATAGATGATAAGACCGCTGAGTACAAGGATAATCATATCCAGCGTCTGAGTGATGGCATATGCAATGCAACTGTAGGAACACTGTTTATGGAAATGCTTACAAACCTCGAAAGAATAGCAGACCACAGCACAAATATAGCATTCTCGATGTTCCCGAAAAATTCAACAGTACCGCACAAACAGCGGGCGTAAAAATATCCCGGAGCAGCTTACGGCTGTTCCGGGTATTTATTTTACTTTTTTCCGGGCTGCATCAGCTTTACCGGCAGATCCGGAAATTCATCAGACGGCTTATAATCATCCGATGTTATGTATTTGTAAAGTTCTCTGTTCGTTCTGAAATTATATCCCATTCCATGAAAATCAAAATGCGCGATATGCTCCCTCAGTATTGAATATATATTGACAAAGTGCATCTTTATTGCAACCCCGCGTATCGACTTCCTGTAATGCTCATACAGTCCATTACGCTGTATATGATCCCTTGTTATCAGCAGTGAACGGAGCAGATCATTTATCTTTCTTGAATTCATGGTAGTCATTATGCTGCCGCTTCTCACGACATAATAATATACATACCTGTTCGATATCGCCAGCTTATTGGCATGATAAAGCACTCTTGCGCTTGTCGCTATATCCTCAAAATACATTTTCGGATATCTGATATTATTATCCTTGAAAAGCGACAGCCTGTACATCTTGTTCCAGGCATAGCTCTGCAAAAAATTATCCCTTATCATAAGATTCAGGGCATCCTGAGTTCTCATTACCTCTTTCCCTGCCGCAAATATCATTGGTATTATTATCTTTCCTCCGAAAAGAGAGTAGCTGAACCGACAATACGCCATATCTGCACCATTATCAGCACATTCATGGTAAAGTACATTAAGATAGTCCTTATGTATATAATCGTCACTGTCGATAAAAACTACAAATTCTCCCTTTGCCCTTTCAATACCATAATTTCTTGCATCCGAAAGACCACCGTTTTTCTTGCTGTACAGACAGAACCTTTTATCCTTTTCACAATAGCTCCTTGCTATATCCGCACTGCCGTCCGGACTGCCATCATCTATCAGAAGCACCTCGAAATCCGTAAAGGTCTGGTTTTTTATTGATTCAAGACATTTGCCTATATACTTTTCAACATTATAGATCGGCACTATTACCGATATCTCCGGATTTGACATCTCTACACCTCGTCAAAAAACTGCATCCTCTTTTTCTGCATAGCTTTCAAGCTCTGCTTCACTTCCACGGCTGTATGAGATCACTCTGCCCCAGCTCGATATGAGATTTCTGAACCAACCTCTTTTCAGCTCTCCCTTTGCCTGATTTATCAGCATCGGCAGAGAAAAGAATACATGGAATATGTGTACCCCTATCATACTGCTTACGCTTTTTCTGATATGCTCCTTTTTCATACAAAGCCTCATCAAAGCTATAGAGTTGATATAGTCATTTATTCTCTGCCTTGACATTCTTATCTCCTTATATTTTGAAAAAGCCCTCATATACACATATCCGCGGTAACCTACAGTAACAACTCTACGAGCCTTGCAGAAAAGCTGCGGACACGCTACAGCATCCTCATAATACATATCAGACACTCTTATGCTGTTATCCGTAAACAGTGACCTCTTCCACATCTTATTCCACATATAGAATCTGAATCCCTTGTCCCTCAGAAGCTCCCTCAGAGCCGTATCCCTGTCATAGCATATACCATCCGCAGGACAATCTCCCTTTGTTGTTTTTCCCGTATTGAGAAAATGAAATAGAAATCCGCATACAGCAATATCTGCATCATTTTTCACAATAGCATCATACATCTTTTCAAGATATTTTTCCTTAACACTATCATCAGCGTCAACAAATACTACATATCTGCCCCTTGCATTATCTAATCCAAGATTTCTTGCGCTGCCTGTTTTACCAACGGCACAATACAGCAAACGGAAGCGTTCATCCTTTTTGCAGAAGTCCTCGGTAAGCGCGGCTGAAGCATCCGTTGAGCAGTTATTCACAACGATGACCTCAAAATCCTTAAAGCTCTGCGCGGCAAGTGAACTAAGGCAGTCAATAATATACTTTTCACAGTTATACATTGGTATGACAACACTTATCTCCGGCATTTACTTTTTTCACTCCCATTGATCCTGAAATTTATATGGTTTTCCTTTTTTGTAACAGATCACCTGACAGAAACATTTTTTGTTCCCGTAACTTTTCAGTTTTCTGCGCTTACTGCAGCAGGCTCCTTAACTTCATTTTCTTCCAGACTTTCCGCTGTTTCCGTCAGGGACTTCTTATCCCTGAATATCGCAAACGGCGCTGAAACTGCAATTGTACCGTAGTATGTTATAGTTCTCCAGATAAGTATAGCAGACTTTATCGTTTCGGCAGTAAAATAAGTATTGAAGAAAACTCCGAAGCAATACTCCGCTGCGCCGCTGCCGCCTGGGAGTGGAACAAGACTCGATACCATGCTTACAAATGCCTGCGCCCTCAGCATATCAAACATATTGCACTCTATACCGAATGACATTGCTATACAGTACGGCGCAAGAAAACAGGCTGTCATCTGCACTATCGTAATTACATATATCTGCAAAAGCAGCCTTTTATTTTTGTTAAGCTCCTTATTATTCTCATGAAAAGAAGTCAGCACATCATCAACGCTTTTCTTCTTTTCGTCTATATTTTTTATGATGCGTAGCTTTCCCATCAGATCAAGAAAACCATTTACTATCTTTGTCGTCAGCGGCTTACAGAACGATGCAAGCAGCAATACGACTATCATAAATATCTGTGTTGAAAATCCGATCACAGAAAATACTATCATAGCCGGGTCGAGGTGGCTTGCAAAGAATCCTATCCCCGTTACAACAGCAATTACGCAGTAGCCTGCCAGCGTAAACTGCCAGACAAGAAACTTCTGTACAAGTGCTGATGTTGCATTGCTCCCCTTTATGCCCATTCTTGACATAGTTAGTACCTGCATAGGCTGTCCACCTGTAGCACTTGGAGTAACAGCACAGAAGAACTGTCCTGTCATTGAAGCTATTACGGCATTTTTCATTGTAACATTAGGTGTAGTCTGCCTGAGGAAAAGGAAAATAATAGTGGCATCAAGAGCTATATTCAGCAGATGTACGAAAACCGAAAGTATCAGCCATAGCTGATTTATCTCCTGACCGTTTTTGATAAGGTCAACAAGTCCGCCCTCTGAGAATACAAAGAACACTATTAAAAAAATCGTAAGACCGAAAATAGCGACATTAAATATTATTTTCCACGGCACCCTGCGTTTCTTCTTTGATGATCGTCCCATAATCATTCCCCGTTCAATTAAAATTCAGCCAAAAATAGCAGCCATATATACTTCACAAATTATTTACAACTCCCTGTAATAATAATATCACTATTTCCAGTCAAGGTCAACAATAAAGATACATGAATTCAATTTTCTTTAAAAGAAAATAGTCTGTAAAAAGGCAAAAGTTTGCGGTGCGTGACCGCACTGGACAATACGCGTATCCGTTCGCTGCGCTCACTACTTCTTATGTTTATTAATTTCTTCACCGCGCTCTCCGGCGCTGCGCCGTCAGAAAGCTGTGTACCCATGCCGCCGCCGTGACCGCTCAGCGGTCACTTTCCGGCTGGACTTTAGCAATTG
>CACZSM010000012.1 GCA_902783815.1 uncultured Ruminococcus sp. | reverse complement strand
TTGCTCTCGCTCCATGGCTTAAAAGACTTAATATCGCATTTTGATTCTTTCACATGGTTTTTGCCAACTCCTACTTGACACATACGGCACGCCGCCGGCGGCTTTACAAATGGGAAGTAATGGTGTATAATAGGTATAAGGTATAAGGAAAGAAAAAGGATTGGTGCTATGAGTAAACTAACAGATATTGGCTATATAAAGAGTGTTCTGGGCAGAAATGGCTTCACTTTCTCCAAAGCACTTGGTCAGAACTTCCTCGTTGATCCGGAGGTCTGTCCGAAAATGGCTCGGCTTTGCGGCGCAGATGATTGTACAGGAGTAATTGAGATTGGTCCGGGTGCAGGAGTTCTCACAAATGAGCTTGCTCTTGTTTCACGCAAGGTTGTAGCAGTGGAGCTTGACAAAAGACTTCTGCCAGTGCTTGCAGAAACTCTTGCAGAGCATGATAATGTTAAGGTCATAAACGGGGATGTGATGAAGCTTGATCTGCATAAGCTGATAGAAGATGAATTTGCAGGAATGGATGTAGTTATATGTGCAAATCTGCCATATTATATCACATCACCAATAATAATGAAGCTGCTTGAGGATAGACTGCCTGTAAAAGCAATAACAGTTATGGTGCAGAAGGAGGCAGCCGACAGGATCTGCGCTTCACCCGGTACAAGAGAATCAGGAGCCATCAGTGCGGCTGTACATTACTACAGTGAACCGAATAAACTTTTTGCTGTACCTAAAACCAGTTTCATCCCTTCACCAAAAGTCGATTCTGCTGTGATAAGACTTGATGTAAGAGAAGAACCTCCTGTCAGTACAGATGATGAAAAGCTGTTTTTCAGAGTAGTAAAGGCAGCATTTCTGCAAAGGAGAAAAACACTTTCAAATTCGCTCAGCGCAGGACTTTCCATACCAAAAGCTAAAACATCAGAAATACTGATACAGGCAGGTATCGCCGGAAATGCAAGGGCTGAGGAAATGACAATGGAGCAATTTGCAGCTATTACAGCTGCAGTACAGCAGATGGAAAATTTGTAATCTTGATAATATTTTTGAGGAGATATTTTGCTATGGATAAGAGAATTAAAAGCTACTTTGATTTTATAGACGGAAAAACAATCGCTCTATGCGGCATCGGAGGCAGTAATCTTCCCCTGACGGAGCTTTTTACAAAATATGGAGCAAGAGTTCTTGCCTGCGATAAGCGCAGCAGAGAGGCTCTCGGAGAAAATGCTGAAAAAGCAGAGCTTGCCGGAGCGAAGCTCAGACTTGGAGACGATTATCTTACAAACCTTGATGCAGATATAATTTTCCGTACTCCGGGAATGAAGTATCATCTGCCGGAGCTTGACAGCGCAAGACTGAACGGCGCAGCAGTTACAAGTGAAATGGAGGTATTTTTTGATCTATGTCCGTGTAAGATAATAGCAGTAACGGGCAGTGACGGAAAAACTACTACGACTACAATAATATCTGAAATGCTGAAGGCTCAGGGATATAAGGTGCATCTTGGCGGAAATATCGGCAGACCACTTCTTCCGGATATTGAAAAGATAAATCCGGAGGATGTAGCTGTAGTTGAATTATCCAGCTTCCAGCTGATATCAATGAGGAAAAGTCCGGATATAGCAGTTGTAACGAATCTTGCACCGAACCACCTCGATATCCATAAGGATATGCAGGAGTATATTGATGCAAAAAGAAATATTGTTCTGCATCAGAATGCTTTTGGAAGGGCTGTACTTAACCTTGACAACGAGATATCATATTCATTCAGGGATGATGTAAGAGGAGAGCTGTGCCTGTTTTCACGCAGAGAGCCTGTCCGTAACGGCGCCTTTATGGATAAGGACGGCAATATCATAATGTCTGTTTACGGCAGGAAAACAAAAATAATGAAGGCATCTGAGATAAAAATACCAGGTCTGCATAATATTGAAAATTATCTTGCAGCAATAAGCGCGGTCTGGGGAATGGTAAGTACGGAAACAATAAAACGAGTAGCTATGAATTTCAGCGGAGTTGAGCATCGTGCGGAGTTCGTAAGAGAGCTTGACGGGGTGAAGTATTACAATGACGCGATCGGTACAAGTCCAACAAGAACAGTAAAGGGTACTCTTTCACTGTATGACAGAAAAATCATACTGATTTCTGGCGGCTATGACAAAAAAATACCCTATGATGAGATGGGAGCAATCGTACCTGAGAAAGTCAAGGTACTGATACTCTTCGGAGCAACCGCCGACAAGATAGAAGCAGCGACAAAGGCATCTCCGGCTTATGCAGAGGGGAATCCGTTAATTATCAGAGTGAATAATATGGAAGAAGCCGTTGCAGCAGCAAGAGAAAAAGCTGTAAGCGGAGATATCGTATCAATGTCGCCGGCAAGCGCGAGCTTCGATATGTATAAAAACTTCGCAGAGAAGGGTCTGCACTTCAAAAAAATAGTAAACGCTCTTGTTTAATGCAAAAGGCGGCACCAGTAGCTTACCGGGCGGTGCGTGACCGCACTGGCGGCGTGCCGCCGCTGTCATTGTTTCTCCTACGC
>CACZSM010000011.1 GCA_902783815.1 uncultured Ruminococcus sp. | reverse complement strand
ACAGGCGCTAATGAATTGAGCACGAAGTTAAAATATCATAATATATAAGCTAATTGTGAACCTCATAACCCCTATATTTATATTAATATATAAGTCATCTAAAGAAAATAAAAACAGGCGCTTTTTGATTGACCGTCATGAATTTATGCTGTTATGATACAGCCGGAAAGTGACCGCTGTGCGGTCACGGCGGCGGCATGGGTACGCAGCTTTCTGACGGCGCAGCGCCGGAGAACGCGGTGAAGAAATTAATAAACATAGAAAGTAGTGAGCGTAGCGAACGGATACGCGAATTGTCCAGTGCGGTCACGCACCGCCGGGGGTGGGTTGATTTATTGAAAAATAGATGTTATAATTGTGGAAAAAGAAATTAAAAGGTTGGTGAAGCAATGACTTATGACCTGTTTACAATAAACTTTTTCCCGGTTATCGGAATTACTTTTATGCTGCTGTTTATATGGAGAAATTCTTATCTTGAAAAAAGAGTGCGTAACCTTTATTATGTATTTATGTGTCTGATCGCCGTGGAGCTTGTCCTGTATGACTCGGAGCTTATTCTGGAAGGCTCGGATGTCAACCACTACATTATAACAACCATAACTGCCCTCGGATATATCGTCAGACCAATGATGATATGTCTGCTGATATCAATAATAATAAGAAATTACGATAACCGCCGACAGATATATAAACTGCTCGCAGTGCCAATGATAATAAATGTATTTTATTCGTTCTCCGCTTTTTTTACGGATATCTCATACAGCTATGACGAATATAATCACTTTCACAGAGGTGTAATAGGTTGGACGCCACATCTGATAATGCTTGTATATCTTGTGATAATGGTGGTAATAACATTCAGGAATAAGAATAAGACAAAACGGTTTGAAAAAACAATAATAGCAGAGATCACAGTAATACTGATAATAGGAGCATTTGCGGAATCGCTTTTCGGCAGCTATGCCGTACTGCGTATAGCAATAACAGCTGCGCTGCTGTTCTACTATATGTTCTTCCAGTCAGAGGTCTATAAGGACGATATACTCGAAAGACAAATACAACAAACTGAAATGGTCGAGCATTTCGGCTTGCAGATGATAACAACACTTGCCGGAACAGTTGACGCAAAAGACTCCTATACAAAAGGTCATAGCCTAAGAGTGGCAAAGTACGCAAAGGAAATATCAAGACGCATCGGCAAGGATGAGGAATTCCAGAAAAGAATATACTATATGGGAATACTGCACGATGTGGGGAAAATAGGCATACCTGATACGATAATACAAAAAAAGGGTAAGCTGACAGATGAGGAGTACGGAATAATAAAAACACATCCGGTAATAGGCGAGGAAGTCCTGAAAAACATAACGGATATGCCGGACCTCTACTACGGCGCAAAATGGCACCATGAAAGATATGACGGAAAGGGTTATCCCGATGGTCTTAAAGGAGAAGAAATACCTCTCGAAGCAAGAATAATAGCGGTTGCGGATGCGTATGACGCAATGTCGTCAAAGAGAAGCTACCGTGATGCCCTGCCGCAGTCAAAGGTAAGAGATGAAACAGTAAGAGTACGCGGAACACAGCTGGATCCGTTATTAGCAGACGAGATGATAAAAATGATAGACGAGGACCCTGATTATAAGATGAGGGAAACCGAAGAATGATAAAAACTGCCGCAGACTGCGGCAGTTTTTTTGATGAATGTGTGGTATGATACAGTAAAGTGAATAATAAACTGTATATGCGGAAAAATAAATTGGCAGATATGAATTTTTTTGAAAATGTTATAATAAATTTGCAATTTAGTTATTGACAAAGTGGGAGAATGGTGCTAAATTATATATAGATTAGCACTCGGATACAGAGAGTGCTAACAAAGAGGTGTCATCAATGGAACCGACTCAAAGAAAAATGAAGATCCTTGAAGCGGTCGTGGAGGCATATATCAGAACAGGTGAGCCTGTCGGATCAAAAGCATTGTGCGAGGGTCTTGGATTCAGTGTGTCATCGGCAACGGTCAGAAATGATATGGCGGAGCTTGCTTCGCTGGGATTGCTCGAACAGACACATACCTCATCCGGCAGAATACCAACAGAGCTTGGCTACAGAATGTATGTTGATAAACTGATGAAGGCTGAAATATTGCCGAAAAGTATTCAGAATAGTATCAATGATATACTCTACCTCAGCTCGGATGAACCGGGACATCTGCTCGGAAGTGCCGCAGAGGTGCTTTCAAAAATGACAGGCTGCGCGGCTGTCGCAGCGGCTCCGTCCGGAGAAAATGCCGTTATCAGACATATAACATTCGTGAGGACGGGAGCTTATACTATGATGACTGTGCTTGTCACATCATTCGGAACCGTCAAGACAAAGCTGTTCAGGTGCGATTACCTCGTTACAAAGGAACTTGCGGAGAAAATCGGGGCAACTATCAATGAGAAATTCGCAGGCCTCCCTGTAAACGGTATTACACCGGCATTTATGCAGAGTACGGCGGCTTCTCTCGGAGATGTGTCAATGCTGATGTCCGGCGCCCTTGTTTCTGTTTATGATGCCGCAAAGGAGGCCGCAGCTGCAGGAGTATCTATCAAAGGACAGTCAAACCTGTTCCTGATGCCGGAGCTTGCATCGGCTGACGGAAAAAAGGTACTGGAGCTTCTTGAACATTCCGGCGAACTGTCAAAGCTGCTCGATGCAAAGGGAGCTAATGCAAGCATTATTATAGGAAGTGAGATAAACAATCCCGCTTTGTCCGGACTGAGTGTTATTGTGTGCAGCTACAGCGCTAACGAAAACTGCAGCGGTACTCTGGCACTTATCGGACCGGTGAGAATGAATTACCCTAAAATAGTATCCGCACTTGAATATACGGCTTCGTCTGTCGGAGGTTTCCTCAAACAGCTTATCGAGGGCGATGTGCAGACTGCGGAAAGCGTATGAGAGGAGTGAGTTTATCTTGGCAAAAAAGAAAGGTGCTAAGAAAGAAAATGTCCCTGAAAAACAGGAGGCAATAACTACTGAAGAAACCTCTGCTGAAACTGTTGAAACAGTAAGCAGGGAGGAGTATGATAAGCTCAAAAGCGAGTTTGACACTCAGAAGGAACAGTTCCTGAGAATGGCCGCTGAGTACGATAACTTCCGCAAAAGAACTGAAAAGGAAAAGCTGGCTGCATTCGATAATGCTGCGTCAACTATCCTGGAGGCATTTATCCCCGTTGCCGATAATTTTGCACTTGCAGTGGCCTCAAGCGCAAATGCCGACGATGAATACAAAAAGGGTCTGGAAATGATCCAGAAACAGCTTGACAATGCGTTCAAACAACTTAATGTAGTCGAGTTCGGCGAAAGAGGAGAAGAGTTTGACCCGATGCTCCATAATGCTATCGCAAGAGTGGCTGATGAGGAGCTTGAAGAGGGACATATCGTATCTGTGTATCAGAAAGGCTACAGACTCGGAGATAAGATCATCCGACACGCAACTGTGCAGGTGTCTGAATAATCAAGTAATCAAATATAATTATAATTTTGGAGGAATTTATTATGGCAAAAACAATTGGTATCGATCTTGGAACAACTAACTCTTGTGTTGCAGTTATCGAGGGCGGCGAGCCGGTGGTTATCGCTAATGCAGAAGGCTCAAGAACAACTCCTTCAGTTGTCGCTTTCGCAAAGAACGGTGAAAGACTTGTAGGACAGGTCGCTAAGCGTCAGGCAGTTTCCAACCCGGATAACACTATCGCTTCTATCAAGAGAAAAATGGGTTCTTCTTATAAGGTAAAAGTAAGCAATAAGGAATATACTCCGCAGGAAATATCTGCAATGATCCTGACAAAACTTAAAAAGGATGCAGAGGCTTACCTCGGCGAAACTGTTACTCAGGCTGTTATCACTGTTCCGGCTTACTTTACTGATGCTCAGCGTCAGGCAACAAAGGATGCAGGCAAGATCGCTGGACTTGATGTAAAGCGTATAATCAATGAGCCGACCGCTGCTGCACTTTCATATGGCGTTGATAAGGAAAATGACCAGAAGGTTATGGTATATGACCTCGGCGGCGGTACCTTCGATGTATCTATTATCGAAATGGGCGACGGCGTTCAGGAGGTTCTCGCTACGGCTGGTAATAACCACCTCGGCGGCGATGACTTCGACCAGAAGATCATTGACTGGCTCGTTCAGAGCTTTAAGAACGATAACGGTATTGACCTCTCAGGCGATAAGACAGCTATGCAGCGTCTTAAGGATGAGGCTGAAAAGGCTAAGATAGAACTTTCAGGCATTACCTCAGCAGAAATCAATATCCCGTTTATTACAGCAGATGCAACAGGTCCTAAGCACCTTGACTATACCCTTACAAGAGCTAAGTTTAATGAGCTTACCGCTGACCTCGTTGAAAAGACAATGGGTCCGGTTCGTCAGGCACTTTCAGATT
>CACZSM010000010.1 GCA_902783815.1 uncultured Ruminococcus sp. | reverse complement strand
TTTCAAAGGCTTGCGGTTTCCAAAGGCAGAGCCTTTGGTCGCACTCCGCAGAGTGCGAAACCTTTTCGCATCCGGCGCTCAGAAGGGTGGAGCATTGAGCTTAACATCTGATGAATTTGACGGGGGAAACCCTGCAAGAGAGGGTTTCCCCCACTGGGAGTGCGCTCCGTTGAGCGATAGCGAAACGGTTTACGCACTCCGGCGCAGTGCCTGCGGCAAAGCCGCCATTTCGTTGCCTGTATTCCTCGATTTTTTGAAAATTGATTTCCGTGTAGCCATAGGAGGCATATGTAAGAATAAGTCTGCGAATATTATCCGCAGACTCATTTTTTATATTATATACATCGAAATATCAAATGCCTTTACACTATGCGTCAACGCTCCGACTGATATTATGTCAACTCCGCTTTCGGCTGCTGCTCTCAGCGTTTCCTCTGTGATTCCTCCGGATGCCTCCAGCACAGCTCTTCCGGCTGTTATCTTCACGGCCTCCTTCATAAGCTCCGGCGGCATATTGTCAAGCATAATTACATCTGCTTCCGCTGCAAGCGCCTCTTCAAGCTCTCCGAGATTCCTTACTTCTACCTCTATTTTTGTCATATGACCTATTCTTGAACGCAGCTTTTCTACTGCCGGTATTATACCTCCGACTGCATCTATATGATTATCCTTAAGCATTGCCGCATCAGAGAGATTATATCTGTGATTTTTTGCACCTCCGCACCACACTGCATACTTCTGCAGTGGTCTTAGCCCCGGCAGAGTCTTTCTTGTATCGGCAATACAGGCATTTGTACCCTCTATTATCTTCATATAGTGAGCAGCAGCCGTTGCTATACCGCTCATATGCTGTATCAGATTAAGCGCAGTACGCTCTCCTTTAAGCATTACAGCTGTTTTTCCGGAAAGTGTTATTATATTCTCCCCGTAGGATACTTTATCTCCGTCCTCTTTCAGCTTTACTATTTTTATCTCAGGATCAAGCAGTGTGAAAACTCTTACCGCTGCATCTACTCCGCAGACGATACCATCTGCTTTTGCCATCATTCTGCCCTGACCCTCCTGATTCTGAGGTATCAGAAGATCAGTCGTAACATCTATATAATTAATATCCTCTTTAAGCGCTGTTTTTATCAGGTCGTCAACATAAAACTGATTAAGCATCATAACCCTTTATAACCTCCCTCAGAATAATTCCGGCAACGATCGCAAGACTTCTTGCCTCAACAAAGTCACGGTTTATCTCATATCCGCCGCCTATGATATCACTGATTATTTCCGTTATCCTTTCAAGGCTTTTCGGCGCAAGATCATGATTTGGTATAACAAAATGACAGTCCTGAATAAGTTTTCTTATTTCCGTCCTATGTCCATGCGGCATCGGCTTTCCGCTGAGATCCTCATGCTCCGGGAAATCTCCGAACGGCAGGTTTTCATCAGTTTTCATGCGTTCGATAATATCCTCAGCAGCCCTGCGCGAGAACACAAGAGCCTCCAGAAGAGAATTACTTGCAAGTCTGTTTGCTCCGTGTACGCCGGTATGTGAACATTCTCCGGCTGCATACAGTCTGTCAACCGTAGTTCTTGCGTGGAGGTCAACATCTATTCCACCCATCAGATAATGCTGACAAGGGAATACAGGTATCCACTGTTTTGTTATATCTATATTTTCCTCCAGACACTTCTTATATATCATCGGAAAACGGTTCTTTATAAATTCCGGATCTTTATGTGTTATATCAAGATAGAATTTTTCACTGTTTGTAGCCTTTGCCTCCTGCATTATCGCATTTGACACAACATCTCTTGGTGCAAGGTGTCCACGAGGATCGTATTTTTCTGCAAACCTCTCACCATTACAATTAAGAAGCACTGCTCCCTCTCCGCGCACAGCTTCGCTTATCAGGAATCTTTCCCTGTCATTTTCAGCGGCAAAAGCTGTAGGGTGGAACTGTATCCAGCTCAGATGCTTTATTTCCGCGCCAAGCATATATGCAAGAGTAATGCCGTCACCGGTTGCAATAGCCGAATTTGTCGTATATTGATAGACCCTTCCAATTCCTCCGGATGCAAGCAGACAATAGTGAGCGCCCACTATCTGCGAATTTCCGTCCGGCATAATAAGTCCGGCAAGGAAACCGTCCTTTGTCTGATCCAGCTTATACATCAGTGTATTTTCGCATATATCAATATTTGGTCTTTCCTTGACCTTAGCAATAAGCGCATCAACAATAGCCTTACCCGTAGAATCCTTATGATGCACGATTCTATGGCGGCAGTGTCCGGCCTCAAGAGTTTTCTGCATAGTGCCGTCACTGTTCATATCGAAATCCACGCCAAGCTCCTTGATCCTGCGTACATCTCCCGGACCCTCTTTAACGAGGACTTCAACAGCCTTTATATTATTTTTATTTTTGCCTGCGGTCAGGGTATCCTGAATATGCAGGGAGTAGTCGTCATTTTCGAGATCAAGGACAGCTGCTACACCGCCCTGTGCAAGAGAACTGTTTGAAAGGGTAAGCTCTCTTTTTGATATCATCAGTACGCTGACATTATCAGGGAACTGCAGGGCACCGTAAAGACCGGCAGCGCCCGTTCCGGCGATCAGCACATCATATTCTTTTTTCATAAGCATACACGACCTTTTTTAAGCCGCAAGCGGCACTAATTTTTTATACAGTCTTACTCCGTTACCGGCTTATCCTTAACTCTTACAGCTTCCTCATCTTCATGACGAATCTGCGCTCTTTTTATCTTTCCGCTGAATGTTTTTGGAATCTCATCCACGAATTCAATTATTCTCGGATACTTATACGGTGCTGTTGACCTCTTTACATGATCCTGCAATTCCTTTTTAAGTTCCTCTGTCGGCTGGTACTCCTTTTTAAGAACTACGGTTGCCTTTACTACCTGTCCGCGAACGGGATCGGGCGCACCTGTTATCGCACATTCAACGACGGCATCATGCTCCAGCATAGCACTCTCTACTTCAAATGGCCCTATACGGTAGCCGGAACACTTGATAACATCGTCATTCCTGCCCACAAACCAGTAATAGCCCTCGCTGTCCTGCCATGCCATATCGCAGGTATTGTAGTAATCGCCAAGAAGAAGCTCATTTGTCATTTCAGGATTGAGGTAATAACCTGTAAAAAGTCCTGTCGGCGGATTATGCTTCACATCCATGACGCATATGCAGCCCTCTTCGCCGATACCAACCTCCTTACCATCATTATCAAGCAGCTTGATATCATAAAGCGGCGACGGCTTTCCTGTTGAACCTATCTTTATATCGTCCCACTGGAAATCTGCCATAAGCACACTTCCTTCAGACTGTCCGAAGCCCTGATATATATTATGTCCTGTAAAGCGGTACCACTTGTTGTTGACCTCCGGGTTAAGTGGTTCACCTGCTGTTGTCCAGTGCTGTATAGAAGAAAGGTCATAGGATGCAACATCCTCCAGAAGCATAAAGCGGTACATTGTCGGCGGCGCGCAGAATGTTGTCAGCTTATACTGCGACATCTTTTCAAGCAGCTTTGCCGGCACAAATTTATCCATATCATATGCAAATATTACTGCGCCGCATATCCACTGTCCGTATATCTTGCCCCAGCCGAACTTTGCCCAGCCGGAATCCGTAACACTCATATGCAGTTTATTTTCCTGTACCTGATGCCAGTATTTTGCCGTTACAATATGTCCGAGGGGATGTGAAAAGCTATGCTGTATCATCTTCGGCATTCCTGTTGTACCTGATGTGAAATATACAAGCATTACATCGTCCTTGTTTGTTGCCTGATCCCCTACAGGACGCTCAAAGACATCGGACATTCCCTCGATCTCCTCCTCGAAGAATTTCCAGCCGTCTCTTTTTTCTCCAACAACGATATGGTTTTCAATTGTCGGTGAATCCGGCAGAGCAAGCTCTGTCTGATTTATTACGAAATCATCATTCACGCACACAACAGCTTTTACCTTAGCAGCATTCGCGCGATAGACTATATCCTTCTTAGTAAGCTGCAGGGTTGCCGGTATCACAACAGCGCCCAGTTTATGCAGCGCAACTGCACATACCCAGTATTCCCAGCGGCGGCGCATTATCATCAGCACAACATCGCCCTTGCGTATGCCAAGACTTCTGAAGTAATTTGCAGCCTTATTTGAAAGCAGACTGATATCCTTGAATGTAAAAACCTTTTCCTCGTTATGGTCATTACACCAAACCAAAGCTTTTTTATTTTCGTCCTGTCTTGCCCATTCATCAACAATATCGAAGCCAAAGTTAAAATCATCCGGTACAATGACCCTATAATTCTTTTTAAAATCCTCATAGGAGTCGAATTCGATTCTCGGCAAAAATCTGTCAAGCAGCATAGATAAATCTCCTTCATTTTTTTATAGAAAACCACATGCAGAACGCTGCCGAAGCAGTCTTTCTACACGAACAAGCGGCATTATCAGACTATTAGTGATACCATCGCATTAAAAATCCTATTAAAAATCAACATCTCAAATGCCTCTACCATAAATAATACCACTTTACATTCTCCCTGTCAATGCCCGTGCGAAATTCAGTTTTCTTTAAAAGAAATATAACTTATAAAAATTCATCGGATGCTATCTTACTTTTATGACATTGAGTACAAGACCGTATGCGGATAATTTCTGTTCATTTATTGGGGAATATTTTTAATTCTTACTCATTGAATATTAGGAAAAATAGTGGTATTATATTGTTGATAGCTCTGATTTGATCAGGTAGATCGATGATATTATTTTAGAAAGAGGATGATGTAGATGAAAAAAATGTCAAAATTGCTTGCACTCCTGCTTGCTGGAGCTATCTCCGCTTCAATGATACAGACAGCGGCATTTTCAGTGGCAGCTGTAAGCAATTTACCGTCACAGCAGCAATCTTCGGCAGTCACTGGCAGCGGATGGTCTATAAATTCAACCGAACAAAGCAATGTGCTTCCGGAGGATGTGCAGACTGCCTTTGATCAGGCTATGGCATCTTATAACGGCACACAGCTTGAACCGCTTGCATTTCTTGGGATACAGCTGGTCGCAGGGTACAATTACAGGATACTTTGCAGAGAAAAGAACTCCGGAAACTGGGATAATCTTAAGGATGTTACGATCTATGCTCCGTTTGACGGTGATGCAGGTGTAACATCATTGGATAACTTTAATATTGACGACTATCTTACAAACTATGATATAAAACTGCCGGATGAACTTCCTTGCGGCTCAATGGAGATCGCTCGTCCAGTAAATTACGGCAATATGCCGGATGATGCAAAGACTGTTTTTAATGACAAATTCGGAACCATATCCGGAGTAAGCTATCATCCTGTGGCATTTCTTGGCAGCAAGGACAACGGCAGCGGCGGAAAATTATATTCCTACATTTGTTTAATTTCGCCTGCTGTGCCGGATCCTGATATAACTTTGAGTGTTTTCACAATTTCTGCTGACAGCAATCTTGGCAATACACAGATATACAGCAGCTATGACCTTCTCGGAGAAAGAACTGTATATCCGGGAAGGACACCCAGAATAGAATATGAATTTTACTATCAGGGAATTGAAAACCCCGGATATGCTGACGGCGTTATCACCTTCACAGCAAAGGATTCAGGAAAATATAAGCTGTTCTGGGCACAGGGCAGATCAATTCTCGCTAATTACTACCCGATATCGGAATTCGATCTGAACGCAAGTGAAAGCAAGAGTATAACTTTAGAATCTCATGTAGCTATTCCGGCTGCTGCTGACTCTATTGTTGCTGTAAAGATTGACGGCAGCAATGAGGAAATAGTTGCAGAGTATTATCTCCCACAGTTCAGGCAGACAAGCTATGGAAGCGGAAAACTGCTTTATACATTCAGCGCATACTCTGATGTGCATATTGATAAGGGAAGTCTTTGGTATGTCAATGCTGAGAGCAATCTCAAAAAGGCACTTGGCTATAGCTGTGATATGGGAGCAGACTATATAATCATATCCGGAGATGTCGTTACAAACGATTCCGGTCCGGATAAGGAATGGGATGCTTACCAGAAGGTACTGAGCAATAGTGATTATGTAAACCCTGTATGGGAATCGGACGGCAACCATGATATGCGTCAGGATGTTGAAAGCGGTCTGAAATCCTTTGTAAAAGGCTCAGGTACAGACGGCTCAAAAAGCGGTAAGCCTTATTTCTATATGGTAGAGAAGAAAACAGGCGATATTTTCATTTTCATGGCTCTGGAGCTTAATAAAGATCCGCATAACTACGAGGAATTTACAGATGAACAGCTGAACTGGGTAAAGAGTCTGATAAATCAGTATTACAGCAGCAGAAATATATTTATTATACAGCACTCTCCGATAAAAGGCTTCGGCGCAGGCGACAGAATGAGTAATCCGTATTATAATGGTCTTTTGAACCAGAAACATTCATCAACAATGAAGTTCAAGGAAATACTTGAAACCTATCCGAATGTAATGTTCCTTTCAGGACATACGCATGAGGACTTCGTGATGAATTACAACTACTCGAATGAAAACGGAACGGCTGCAAATATGATACATACACCATCTCTTGCAGGATCAACAATGCCTAATTCAAGTGATGACGGTCTTGAAAGAAATGGCGGAAAGGGATTCAATTCACAGGCATATCATGTAGAGGTATATGAGAACAGCATAATATTCTATGGCGTAAACATCACTGATAAGAAGATATATCCTCTTTACAGCTATATTATGAATGGTTCCCGTACAAGCGAATCTCCGGTAATAGATACGACCGAAAAGATAACTATGACAAACGAAACAGCAGACGCATCTCAGGAACTTGCAAAGGTATCATATGTTCTTTCAAAATACTATGCTTATGCTTCCTACGACAGCTACCAGAGCCTTAAAAAACTCTATTATGAGTATAAGGATCAGACAGTTGCTGATAAGGCTGTTATCGCAGAATTTGAAAAGAGAATAGAGGCTCTTTCTGTATATACCGGAAACATATCATATCATGCTCTTAAAGGTACATATTACTTTGTCAATACAGAAAAGTGGAGCAGTGTTTACGCTTACGCATGGAGCGGTTCCTCCAAAAATGCAGAGTGGCCAGGCGTAAAGCTCTCAAAATTCAGCACTAATTCATACGGACAGGACATCTACAAGGTCGAATTCAAAAGCGCAGACGAATTCAAAAATATTATTTTCAACGGCGGAAGCAATGCTAATCAGACAGTGGATATCGCACTTGAAAGCTATGAGGGCAATGCCTTCTATATCAACGGCTCCGAAAATGGCAAATACAAGGTAAAAAACTTCTCATATAATACGGGCGAAAATGATGAGCAGATCGCATTGTTGTATTATGTAACGGATGAGCATGGCTGGGATAATACCGATACCTATTTCAAGAGCAGCAGCGACGGTACATACAAGACTGAATATAAGTCAAATTCAGAAAAGAATATCAGCTTCTGCCTCAAATCAGAAAGCAAATATCTTTGTGTTCCGGAAAGCCAGAAACTTGATTTTGAAAACGGTGCAGAATTTGAATATACACTTTCAGTATCATCTTCAAGAGGAAAGAGTATTACTGTAAGCGGTTTGAACGAAAACAGCAAAATTGAGATCGTATATTATCCGTCAACAAAGAAGGTAAAAGTCATCTGTACAGATACAAGCGTTGTTCAGCCAAAGGAGCTTGTAAATAAGGCTGTTATCGGCAGCGTAAAGGTTCCTCAGAACACTTCTGTATTCGTTACCGGAGATGCAGAAGGCGGCGACGGCAATTATAAGTATGCCTTCTATTACAAAAAATCTACAAGCGGTGCATGGCAGACAATAGGCGAGCTTTACGGCAATACAAAACAGGTCAGCTTCGTTCCGGCAACAGTGGCAAAATATCTTGTAAAGGTAAATGTCAAGGACGGCACCGGAAAGATCGTTACAAAACAGTTTACAGTTGAATCTACAAAACCACAGGGCAATGATCTTATCAATACATCTGTTACAGACAGAACTACAGTTGCAAGAAATACTACTGTAAAAATAACTGGTTCAGCTGAAAACGGCGCGGGCGGATATAAGTATGCTTTCTACTACAAGAAGGCTGCAAGCAAGGCATTTATTGCAATTGGTGAGGAATACGGCAGCGCTTCGACCGCAGAATTTACTCCGGCAATGACAGCTGATTACAATGTACGGATCAATGTAAAAGACAGCGCAGGCACTATAGTTACAAAACAGTATAAGATAACAGTGGTTTCCGCTTCCACACTGCTCAATGAGAGCTATGTCAGCGCAACAAAGGTAAAAAAGGGTACAACTGTAAAGATAACTGCAAATGCAAGCGGTGCAACAGCTCCTTATAAGTACAGCTTCTACTATAAGAAGTCCACAAGCTCCTCATGGACGCAGATAAAGACTTCTTCTGAATATGCTGAATTCACTCCGGCTGTAAAGGCAACATATCAGGTAAAGGCAGTTGTTGAGGACAGCTCAGGCAAAACCGCCACCAAGACATTTACTATAACTTCGGAATGAGAGAACTGACATGGAAAAAGGAAAACTTATAGTTTTTGAAGGACTTGACGGCTCAGGTAAGGGAACACAGACAGCACTCCTGCTCCAGTATGTACAGAAACTGGGCAGGAGGGTCTGTCTGACAGCAGAACCGACAGCATCTTCAACGGGCGGTATTATCCGTGATGCGCTCGGAGGATTTACAAAAAGGGATGCCTATGAGCTTTCTGCACTGTTTATGGCAGACAGGGTCTTTCATAATGTAAACCCGAAAAACGGTATAAAGCAGTATCTTGAAAAGGGAATAGATGTTATCTGTGACAGATATTACTATTCGTCCTTTGCATATCAGGGAATAGATGCAGATCTCGACTGGGTGATGCAGATAAATCTGGGCTGTAAGGAGATCACAAAGCCTGACCTCTGCATCTTCCTCGATGTGGATATCGAAAGCTGCGATGAAAGAATTGACAGCAGCAGACTTGACAGGGAAATATATGAAAATAAGGAAACTCAAAAAAGGATAAGAGAACGCTTTTTTGAAGTATTTAAAAGACTTTCCGGAAGTGAGAATATAAAAATAGTCAATGCGGTAAGGAGCATTGAGGAGGTCTCTGAGGATGTCATCAGGATATATGATTCCCTTAGACAAGACAAGAATTAGAATAGGAGAGATTATATTATGTCAGACAGGAGAAAAAAGGAAATTCAGCTTCGTTATGCTGTACTCGCAGCATTGTTTGCAGCCATGATATATGTTCTGACTGCATTTGTACACATTCCTACCCAACAGGGCTATATCCATATCGGAGATGCTCTTATCTGTATTGCAGCAGCTTTGCTGCCAGCACCATACGCCGTATGCGCAGCAGCTATAGGCGCAGGAATGTCGGATTTTCTTTCCGGCTACGCCATCTGGGTACTTCCTACGGTTATTATAAAATCTGCAACAGCTCTTATGTTTACATCAAAAAATGAGAAAATGCTCTGCCGACGCAATTGGTTTGCTTCTATGAGCGCTATGTTGATTTGCGTTGGCGGTTATTACATTGCAGGCGGTATTCTCTATGGAGATTTTATCGCCGCTCTTGCTGACATCCCCACTAATATTATCCAGACAGTCGCAAGTATAGCGCTTTTTGTTTCAACAGGCGCTGCAATGGATAAAATGCAAATAAAGAGAAGACTCGTCAGAAACTGACTATTATTCTGTAATTTTTGTGCAGCCTGAAGGCTGCCTGAAAATATCTGGCTGACAGTAATATAAATGTACTGTCAGCTGCAAAAATCATCTTTGAAGGAGAAAATAGAAATGGAATACCATATCAACACAAAATGCCTGCAGGCAGGCTATGACCCGAAAAACGGAGAACCAAGAGTCGTTCCTATAGTTCAGAGCACAACTTTCAAGTACGACAGCGCCGCAACTCTCGGAAAGCTGTTTGATCTTGAAGAGGACGGTTTTTTCTATACAAGACTTACAAATCCTACTCTCAGCACTGTCGCAGCAAAGATCGCTGAGCTTGAGGGTGGCGTCGGAGCTATGCTGACTGCATCAGGACAGGCTGCAAGCATGATCTCTGTGACAAATATATGTCATGCCGGCGATCATGTTGTAAGTGCTGCCGCTATATATGGAGGAACATTCAATCTGTTCAATAAATCTCTCCGTGAGCTTGGAATAGATTTTACATTCGTTTCTCCTGATGCCTCCCGTGAGGAAATTGAGGCTGCTTTCAAAGATAATACAAAGGCTGTATTTATTGAAAGTGTTTCCAATCCATCTCTGGATGTTGCTGATGTGGAGCTTTATGCAGAGCTTGCTCATAAGCATGGTGTTCCGCTTATAGTTGACAATACCTTTCCTACTCCGATAAACTTCCGTCCATTTGAATGGGGCGCTGATATCGTTACTCATTCGACTACAAAGTATATGGACGGTCACGCTGTTGCATTGGGCGGAGTTATCGTGGATAGCGGAAATTTTGACTGGACAAATGGTAAATTCCCTATGTTCACAGAGCCGGATGAGTCATATCATGGAGTTGTTTATGCAGAAAAATTCGGCAGGGCGGCTTATATCACCAAAGCCTGCACTCACCTGATGAGAGATTACGGTGCGCAGCAAAGTCCTCAGAATGCTTTTCTGCTCAATCTCGGACTGGAAACATTATTCCTTAGAATGGAACGCCACTGCTCAAATGCTCAGAAGGTCGCAGAGTTCCTTGAAAAAAATGAAAAGATCGAATGGGTAAACTATCCGGGACTCAAAAGCAATAAGTATTATGAGAGATGCCAGAAATATATGCCGAATGGCTCTTGCGGAGTTATCTCCTTTGGCGTAAAGGGCGGCAGGGAAAAGGCTATGCAGTTTATGGATAACCTTAAACTGACAAAGTTGGTTATCCATGTTGCAGACGCCCGTACCTGTGCGCTTCACCCGGCAAGCACAACTCATCGTCAGATGAATGACCAGCAGCTTGAGGAATGTGGAGTAAAGCCGAATCTTATAAGAATGTCCGTTGGACTTGAATACATTGATGATATCATTGCAGATGTTCAGCAGGCTCTTGATAAGATCTGATATACTAATATAATTCTGCATAAAATGTTTATTTTGCTGAGGAGGCGATCAAAATGAATCTTGAAACATATGGTGAAAATGAACCGTATATCTTTGTCAGCTATTCCCATAAGGACGAAGAAGATGTTTCTTACATAATCAATATTCTTCTTTCCTATAACTACCGCATCTGGTATGACGAAAAAATAATACCGGGAACTGATGACTGGTCGGATGAAATAGCCGGTAAGCTGCTTGGCAGCGAGCTTTTTATTGCTTTTATATCCGAAGGCTATATCACCTCTAATGAATGTCTTGCAGAGCTTAAATATGCAAACAATGAGCAAAAGAATATTCTTCTTATATACCTTGATGATGTAAAGCTGCCTCAGGGACTTGAAATGCGCCTCTGTATGTTACAGGCTTTATACAGGAGCAAATATAATGATAATAACGATTTCATAGATAAAATCCGTTCAGCAGAATCAATGGAAAAGTGTATAATTGAGGGTCAATGCGGAAAAAAGCCTGTTATAGCGATGACAACCTTGAAATATGCAGACGGCAGCATTTACAATGGTCAGGTGGAAAACAACCAGCCGGAGGGCTTCGGCAGAATGATTTATCCTGACGGATGCTCCTATATAGGAGAATTCAAAAATGGAAGATTCCATGGCAAGGGCAAGGAATGGTATTACAATATAGTTTCCTACGAGGGCGACTTCTGCATGGGACAGCCCAGCGGAGAAGGCAGGGAAACCTATATTGACGGTACGGAATACAATGGCTCTTTCAGGGATGATATGAAGGATGGCTGCGGAAAGACTGTTTATTCAGATGGTGCTGAATACGAAGGAGAGTACCGGAACGGATCAATAAACGGCAACGGTACAATGACATGGTCGGACGGCAGTGAATGGACAGGCGAATTCAGGGACGGAGATCCCTGGAATGGCAGCGGAACATGGCATGATACAGATGGAACGATCCTTTCGGGAGTATGGAAGGACGGTATCTGTCTGGACAAAAAATAAGCATAAAAATGACCGGCGGCTATAAATTTACCGCTGGTCTTTTTTTACATATCGGCATCAAGCGTTATGCGGAATCTGTAACCGGGATACAGTTCTGTAAGCTCCTTTACTATCTCATCATGCAGCTTGTATTTATCGTGTTCAAAATCCACAATGATATCAAAATTTATTGTTTTATTTTCGAGGTCTGCATAAAACCCGTGGAATTGGATCACTCCGTCCTTTACCATAACTGCTTCCCGTATGCCTGCACGCAGCCTGAGCGCTTCATTATCTGATGTATTAACTGAATAAATGCCTATTGCTGTCATTACTACCCTATGTTTTGAAAGCACTTTTTCCTGTATTTGCCTGGTGAGGACATCTATTTCTGCAGCGGTTATTGTATCGCGTACCTCTATATGCGCGGATGCAAGAAATCTCTCCGGACCGTAATTATGCAGTATAAGGTCGTAAACTCCTTTTACTTCCTCTTCCTCGGATATTGTCTGTTTCAGCCTTTCAGTAAGCTCACAGTCTGCGCGAACCCCAAGCATTTCATCAACGGCATCCTTTATCATACCGAATCCTGACTTTATTATGAATAGTGAAATTACTACTCCGACCCATGCTTCCATATTGAATCCTGATATCATGCAGACAACTGCCGATATAAAAACTGATACTGAGATCACTGCATCAAAAAGTGCGTCCTTACCGGAGGATTCAAGAGTAGCAGAATGAACCTCCCTGCCCTTTCTCTGCACATATAGTCCGAGAATAACCTTGACTGCGACTGCAGCGCCGATAACTATAAGTGAGATATAGTTGTGATCGACAGGCTCAGGCTCTATTATTTTCTTTACAGCTTCAACAGCAGCGGTCACACCAGCATAAAAAATAATTGCGGCAACCAGAAGCTGACTCAGATATTCTGCCCTTCCGTGTCCATATGGATGCTCTTTGTCGGGTGCCTTATTTGCAAACTTTGCCCCCGCTATCGTAACAACGCTTGAAAGTACATCACTCAGGTTATTTACGGCATCAAGAATAAGCGCAATAGAATTTGTCACCAGACCAATAATAGCTTTAAATACCACAAGCACTATATTTGCACCTATACCAATAATACTCGTTCTTACAATAGTTTGCTCTCTGATCTGAATGTCATCAGACATTTCTATCACCTCATATCTGCGTAAGTTTTTAATTCGTATTATGATATCATATCACATATCTGGCAATTTGTGTATATTTATTTTAAAAAATAGTTTACTCACCCTTTACAATACTTGTGTGAATTTTCTGATTATATTATATCGTATATTTATAGGATTTTTTTATTTTTATATACTTTTTGGCTTATTTTGTGATATAATTAATGTATGTATTGCCTTGATCTGCTTGGCGCTTCGTTATATTCCCGAAGGTGGTCTTATTAGTAAAAACAGTCAGCATGAAAAAGATCTGGCTGCTATTTATAGTTGTAGTTGATATTATGGTAAGTTTTGCTTTTCAGAATATCTCCTGAATCCGTGAAATTCAAATTGCAAAATAAGGCTGAAATACTGATAAACACTGCTTTTTCAGCAAAAACTTTGATGATTGAATT
>CACZSM010000009.1 GCA_902783815.1 uncultured Ruminococcus sp. | reverse complement strand
TCTATGTCTATATTTTAGCAACAGCTATCTATGTTGTCAAGGGAAAAGTCAGCCTTACGGCTGACGGGCAATTCATCCCACCGCCTTTGAGACGGGGGACTTCTTGCCCATTAGGTTAAAAAAATCTTCAAGCTCGGATATTCTGACGGGGTAAATGAAACAGTCGCCGATATTTCTGAGGAAAACAAAGCTGAGCTTGTGACCTGAGCTTTTTTTGTCACCGGAGGTAGCCGGAAGGATGTCCTTCAGAGTGTAGGGAGTTTCTGTCGGAAGTCCGTACTTTATAAGCAGACTCCGCAGCTTTTCTGCTGTTCCGGGAGCAGTCATACCCTTTCGTTCAGTTATTTCTGTAAGCAGCAGCGCGCCTGCAGCTACTGCCTCACCGTGGGTTATGCCGCTGTACTTGTATAGCTTTTCAAGAGCATGACCGAATGTATGTCCGAAATTAAGTATCGCTCTTTCTCCGGTATCCCGTTCATCGTTTTCTACTACATCCCTTTTTATGGAAACACATTCATATATGATCTCGTCAAGGTCAGGGGAGTCCTCATCCGCAAGACGCTCAAAAAGAGCTTTGCTGCGTATGCAGCCATATTTGATGACCTCACCGAAGCCATCTCTCATAAATCTGTCGGGAAGTGTAGTAAGTGTATCGGGGTCGATAAGCACAAGAGAAGGCTGCCAGAATGCTCCGACAAGGTTTTTTCCGTAGGAAAGATCAACAGCAGTCTTACCGCCGACAGATGAATCTACCTGTGACAGAAGAGTAGTAGGTATCTGTACAAAGGATATGCCTCTCAGCCATGTAGCCGCAGCGAATCCTGCCATATCACCTGTAACGCCGCCGCCAAGAGCGACTATAATATCTCCTCTGGTGATATTATGCTCTGCAAGGAAAGCGTACATCTGTTCAACAGTAGAAAGACGCTTTCTTTCCTCTCCGGCTTCAAAGACGAAAACGGATGTTTCAAATCCGTATTCATTCAGGGAATCCTGTACGCACGCGGCATAAAGAGGGGCAACATTTGTGTCGCTGATAATAACAGCGCGGACAGCTTTTGTTATCTCACGGACATACTTACCTGTTTCAGAGATAATACCGTGTTCGATATAAATACTGTAGCTTCTTCCCGTTTTTACATCAACTTTTCTCATTCGCCCAGATCCTCCTTGATCTTACGGCATTTTGAAAGAATCTCCTCAAGAGCCTGCTGATCGTTGTTTTTTACAGCATTTTTAATAATTTCGATATTATCGGTCAGGATATCAAGCTCAGACATCAGTGCATCCCTGTTTTCAATAAACAGTTCAGCCCACAGCTTTGCATTTATCTTTGCGACTCTTGAAACATCCCTGTAGCTTCCGGCGGAATAGCCGTGATGCTCCAGGCAGGCAGGAGACATAACATATGCACAAGCAAGCACATGAGGTATCTGCGAGGTATAAGCGATCATACGATCATGATGTTTCGGGTCTGTATAGACAACTCTTGTAAAACCTAATTTTTTAACGAAGGCAGTCACCTTCTCCACAGACTCATCATCCGCATCTCCGGGGACTAAAATACAGCTTGCATTCACAAACAGATCAGCCTCCGAAGCAGTGAAGCCGTTAGCCTCCTTGCCAGCCATCGGATGACAGCCGACAAAGGTAAATCCATACTGTTTTGAAAGAGCGGTAAGCTGAGGGCATATTTCAGACTTTATACCGCAGGTATCAATTACAATACACTTTTCAGGGATATAAGCGGCGACTTGTTTTACAAAATCTACAGCCGCCTGAGGGAAAGTACCGAGAATAAGCATATCGGCATCCTTCAAAGAATCAATATTGCCGATCTCGTCAATAGCGCCGCATTCAAGAGCCTCAATAACAGGTTTCATACTGCGGTTAATACCGATCACATAGTTGTCGGTATATTTTTTTATTGCCTTAGCGAAAGAACCTCCGATTATTCCCAGACCTGAGATTACAATTTTCATAGTATTTACGCAGCCAGAGGCTGCCCTCCTTTTTTATTATTTGTCCGCATGGAAACTCAAAAAATAATGATATATATATAACAGAAGACGGTAAAAATCAGTAAATTGTGTGTAAAGGCTTCTGAGCTTTTGCTTTTTTGAAGTTTATGATAAGCAGTACAATGCCGATAACAACAACAACAGCTGATATCACCTGAGATACTCTGAGACCGAAAAGCGGAGTGTAAAGACTATCGGTTCTCAGACCCTCCACAAGCATCCTTTCAAAGCCGTACCATACAAGATACATCAGAAACATCTGACCGTCAAATTTTCTCCATTTAAAGCTTATCAGCAGCAGTACGCCGAAGCCCACAAGACACCAGATGGATTCATAAAGAAAACAGGGATGAACACCTATTCCTCCGGTATTTTCGCTAACCATTCTCCACGGAAGATCAGTTTCAGTGCCGAAAGCCTCCTGATTTATAAAATTGCCCCATCTTCCTATGCCCTGACCGATAAGAAAACCCATTCCTCCTATATCAAGCATAGCAGGAATATTCATCTTTTTCCTTTTTGCTACGATACAAGCTGCTCCAAGACCTCCGATAATTCCGCCATATATAGCCAGACCACCGCTGTGTATATCAAAGATCTTCCAGATATCCTGAGAGTAATCCTCCCAACGGAAAATAACGAAGAAAGCTCTTGCACCGATTATGCCGAAGATCAGTCCTGCGAGAACGCAGTCAAAGAAATCCTCGCTGTTCAGACCGAAACGCTTGATATTCAGTACTGCAAACAGAACAGCCAGTAAAAAACCAGCTCCGATGAGTATTCCGTACCAATAAACCGAGAAGTCACCTATTTTGAATGCTTCCCTGTTTATCTCAAATTCCATTCCGAGTCCCGGAAAGCTGACATGATACAAAACCACTCACTCCTTTTACATTCCTTTTACAACTGACAAACAGCAATTGTCAGCATCAAGCTGCTGTTCAAGTCTTTTGTTGACATCATCAAGAGTAACTCCGGCGATTGCTTCAGCACCCTCAAAGATCTCTCTGCCTGTAAATTCACCGTTCATAAGCTCGGAAGCAAGAGAGGACTTATAATCAAAACCGGCGATCATTTTTCCATAGACCATCCTTTTAGCATTTTCAAAATCCTCTTTTCTCACTCCGTCCCTGTGCAGTCTTTGTACGGCATCCTTTATTATCTCGGCTGCTGCCTTAGGATCTTTTGATTCTCCTGAGATGATTACTGAACGATAACCAAGACCCTCAAGATACTGATGACCGAATGTAGAATTGATAAGCTTTTCATCCTGCAATTTCCTGTAAAGCTCCGATCCGGAGCCTGTAAATGAATTCATCAGTATGCTTGTTGCGGCAAGCTCCTTGTTATCCGCATAGTTTTTGGGTGCTTTTTCTTTGAAGCCAAGCTCAAAGGAGGGGACATTTACAGGGAATATCTGCTCTGTATAATCCGTCACTACCTCATAAGGCTCATCAGGAAGTATGATACTTGTTTCTACAGGCTTATCAGCGCGTATCTTACTGTCAACAATGCTCATCACTTCATCAGGACTTGCATTTCCTACGATCGTCATTACCATATTATGAAGGTTATAATAGCTGTTGTAGCAGTCGTAAAGGATATCCGGAGTTATCTTTGCAATAGTTTCAACGCTTCCGGCGATATCTATATTTATCGGGTGAGCATGATACAGTCCCCTAAAGAGGTTCATCATAACACGCCAGTCGGGGCTGTCATCATACATTTTTATTTCCTGACTTATTATACCCTGTTCCTTTGCAACCGTTTGTTCTGTAAAATACGGGGTCTGTATAAGGTCTATCAGTATTTCAAGGGATTCCCTGAATTTATCCGTACACGAGAACAAATAGCAGGTCATATCAAATGAGGTATAGGCATTTGCAGATGCCCCTGTTTTTGCATATTTTGAAAAAGCATCCCCATCCTCACTTTCAAACAGCTTATGTTCCAGATAATGCGCTGTTCCGTCCGGCACAGATATTTCCCGTCCGTTGCACATGAACCTTGAATATATGGATCCGAATTTTGTTCCAATGCTTGCATAGGTCGATCTGAAGCCCTTTTTCGGATATACTATTACAGTCAGACCGGAGGAATGGACTGCTTTGTAATATTCCTCTCCGATCCTGTCGCTTGCGATTCTGGTAAATTCCATCTTACGATTCCTCCCGTCAATTTCCCAGCAGGGAATATACTGTATCAAGCTCCAGTGTCCTTGCCAGAGCGATTATTTTATCCTTTGTAATGCTGTCAAGATAAGCTGCTGCCTCCACTGGTGAAAGAGCACCTTTGCGGAGTCTTCTTGAAAGATAGAATGTCTGCATTGCTGAAAGACTGTCAAGAGCAGACATAAGGATATTTTTAAGTGCCAGTTTCGCATCAGCAAGCTCACTGTCGGAAATTATGCCATTTTTCAGATTTGCTGTCTGTTCAAGTATCGCCTGCTCTGCTTTTTCAAGATTTTCTGTTTCAACTCCGCTGTCAATTATTAATATACCTTTGTTATTATCAAGATTGCTTGTACAGTAGTAGCAAAGGCTCTGCTTTTCACGCACATTCAAAAACAGCTTTGATGTCGGCAGACCTCCGAGTATTGCGGACATGAGGGAATTTTCAATTGCCTCTTTATCATCCTTCGGGTACGCACATCTGAATCCCATTACTAATTTGGACTGTGAAACATCATCCGTTTCCGCTACTCTTCTGACTTCATGCGGCTGTGTCGTTACTGTCGGAACCTCTTTGAACGCTCTCGGACGGCTTCCGAAAAATTGTGAAAAGCTCTCGAATACTTTTTGCGGATCCGTATTTCCAAGCATTGTGATATCAACTCTTGCCTCTTTCAGAAGTTTTCCAAGACTGTTATAGACCTGCTCATTTGTAAGCTCCTCAACATCCTTGCGGCTTCCGGTCCTGCCGATCGAATACAGCTCCTCACGGCACATTATCTCGGTACATCTTTTTATTGCATAGGTTCTTTTTTCGCTGTATTCAGCATCAATATCCTCTAACAGCTGTCGTTTTTCCTGCTCGAAATCTTCATCGGCAAATCTGCCGTTTACTACATTCGGCTCCGACAGTATCATACATAACAGCTCCGCTAATTCCGTTGACACCGACATATCTCCAAGTGCATAACGGTCGTCTATACCTGTAACTGATATTGTCAGTGACTGGTAATCTCCGAGCTGACTTACCATAGGATAAAGCGCTGCACCATAAAGGCTGTCAAGTTTACGGCTGAGCGAAGTGAGGTCGGGATATTTTTTGCATGATCTCGTAAGTATATTTACAAGCAAAGCATAAGCTGCGGCGGTTTCTCTTGCAAGCGGAACGGTCAGTGTAACGCTCAGCCTGCCAAGTTTGAACCTGTCATCTGTAATATTACTGAAAGTAACTCCCTCGCATATTTCTCTTCGTAAGAATTCAGACATTTCTGCATCTCCTGACTTATTTTTTTACTGTCATCTCTGAAACTCAGTTTTTCAGAGATAGTGGCATAGGGGCACTGTTGTCCGGCGGTCTGCTCTGCATGGTCGGATGCGCCGACCAGCTAAGCAATTTATAAACCGAAGGCTTAAAGCTCCCTATTTCCAATCCTTGTATAAAATGTTTGGATGTTTTTCTCAGACTGTCTTACGCTTATAAGGACTATATACTTACACTTTTATAGACAGAAAAAACCATCCATTTTATATTATACCACATCCTCATGCAGAATAAAAGAAAAAAATAACCATATACCGCAGCGCAGTCACGCACCTGAGTTTATAATTTAGGTTGTCATAAAACAGGCGCTTCTTAGTTGACCGTCATGAATTTATGCTGTTATAATACAGCCGGAAAGTGACCGCTGCGC
>CACZSM010000008.1 GCA_902783815.1 uncultured Ruminococcus sp. | reverse complement strand
GTATTATATAAGGAGGTAATTGCCATGAAGAACAAAAGAGTGATAGCGTTGATAGCACTTGCTGCTGCATTTGCGGTTTCGGTATTTGCCGGATGCGATATGGGCGGCAAAACTACCAGTACGGGTACAAATGATACGGAGATAAGCTATCCCGCATTTGAGCCGGAAAAATCATCAGCTGATACAAGTAAAAATGATTCTGCTCCGGCAGAAAAGGAACAGTCCTCGGATGAAGTAAAAGGAGAACCGGCACCAGAAAGTGAGCCATCCGCACAGGAAAGCAGTGAACTGTATAACAGCCCATTAAACTCAATAACAAAGGAAGAAGCAGTTGAATATGCTATTAATTATGCAAATGCTGAGGAGAATTCCTCGAATATGAAAAACATCAGTTCTGAGTATGAACAGTGTATCAATAAATCCCCTGATATGACTCTTGGTGAATTTGCAGAGAACACAAAACGAGATTACACTGTTTTTGAAAGCTCCAAAAGGGTCAGGGAAATGGTAATAGATTTTTGCAGCAAAGAAACCGGAAAAGAAAAAATTGATGATGATTTTCTTGAATCGTGTTTGTTGGGTATTGCTCAGCTTGAATATTATTTTTATGGTCTTGACGATGAAACATATTTTGAAATGGAAAAACTTGTATTGACTGATGATTCTGTCAATCGCTCCCCTATGAAATACGGCTGGGGAGGAGGGGTATATTTAAAACCCTTTATGCAGGCTCAGGTTGCAGGTATAGAGTTTGATACATCCAAAAGGCTTACCCTTGACGGGATCAAACAGATAATATCTGAAACACAGCAGATAGAAAACAAGGATGAAAGATCGTTGTTCTTAAACAAGCAGATAAATGATGCACAGGCATATCCTGACTATATTTGTCATGTAAATGACCTAAAGATCGGTTACTGCATAAGAGAGCAGTCCATGTCCGTTGAAAATTGTGTCTATTTTGATGCTGACGGCACTAACTGCGATTATGAGCTAAGAGGTAATATCTCTTATTATGATACAAACGAAAATGGCGATTTGGTTTTGTATCTATATGATGTTACCAGTAATACCCTCAAGGCAGAATGAGCAGGCAGCTTATGCTGATATATACGAAAATCCCCCCACCTCCACACCGGCGGTGGGGGCGTAGATTTTTTCAGTGTGTAACGAATAGAGAATAACGAATAGTTTGAAGTTAGGAGTGTGGAGTCACACCACTATTCATTATTATCTATTCGTTTTTCTCTATTCTCTCCTTCTGCCGCCCGGTGGCATTTTCAACATTATTTAGAAAAAAATGTGTTGTAGGAAATTCTAAAAAAATGAGAAAAAGATTGTTTATTATACATATTTTTTTTTTCAAGTATGATGCGCTATAATATAATCGTAGGAAATCTCTGTAATGCGGCTTTGCAATAGAGGCAATTGTGAATGTTTTGCTCTACGAACATAGTTTGACTGACAATTGAAAAGGATTACGAAGGAGGTAATTGCCATGAAGAACAAAAGAATAATAGCATTAATAGCTCTTTTGGCAGCAGGTGTACTGTGTTTTGCCGCCTGCGCTCAAAGCACGGCTGAAACCCAAAAAACAACAGCTACAACTGCGGCTAATGATGGGTCAGAAAAAAATACAACATCTGCTGTTACGGCTGATGCTGAAACGCAAATAACTGCAACAGCAAACCAATCGGATAAAACAGAAGCAAATATTGCGTCAGAAGAAACAGACACTAAATCAGAGGTCAGTGCAGCTGAAAAAACAGAGTATGAAATAATGTGCGAAAAATATCTTCCAGACGAAAATTACAAAAAAGTTCTTGATGAAATGATACCTCATGGTTCTGAAATAATGGAAACAGCGATCAGCTTCTATTGTGATAAAACAGTATCCAGAGGCGATATGTATGATTGCTTTCATGCAGCAATGCTCGAAAAGGGTTATTTCAATGAATGTATGGAATACATAAGAGCCAATCCCTGGGAGACAGATATCAGTATCTATGAAAGAGCAGGGCATACAAAGGAAAAAGGGTTTGTTTCACATATAATTTCAGATTTTCCGGATGTTTATCGTGATTACCCAAATCTTGATACGGAAAAATATCTTAAAATTATGATCCTGGTAGATCAGAACAGAGGTTTCAGAAGAAAATATGAAGAGGCACTTGCAGCAGGATTAGTAAGTGAAAATGACAAAAAACTTACTTTGGAGGATGTTAAGTCCATAATATCAAATTGTACAGGTGATCTCAATGATATATATGAGGAGATCTGTAAAATACAGCCCTACCCTGATTTTTGCGGAGGAAGCGGTACATATAGAATAGTATATGTACTTTCAGACGATGAAGGCATAACAATTATGAATGGCAATATTATTTACAATCATGGTGATGAAACAGAAGTTATTTGGTAGCACAGCAATGCTTTCAAACATCTATCCCCCCACCGTCCTACCGGCGGTGGGGGCGTAGATTTTTTCAGTGTGTAACAAATAGAGAATAACGAATAGTTTGGAGTTAGGAGTGTGGAGTCGCACCACTATTCATTATTATCTATTCGTTTTTCTCTATTCTCTACTTCTGCTGACATGGAGAAATGACTTGACACTTTGACTATTATGTATGCTACTGACTACAATTAAGCTCCAGAAGCTATGTAGGAGGAACAACAACGACACCGGCGGCACAGGGCAACCGCATGAAAAAAAACAAAAAATATGTTATAATTGACCAAAAGGAGTTGATCAATTATGAAAAAGTATTTCGAAGAATTAACGGACAGCAGACAACAATGGAAAATCAAATATAACCTCTGCGAAGTAGTAGTGATG
>CACZSM010000007.1 GCA_902783815.1 uncultured Ruminococcus sp. | reverse complement strand
TAAATTTTTGTAGGCTGGTATTTTTTCTGTACTCTCTTTTTATAATCATAACGATTGTTGTCACCATCTCTTATAATTTCCTCACATCGTCTTATAACTTCCTGCGTTGTAAGAACATATCCGATATCAGGAGAAAGCATTTTCTGAAGCAATTTTGTTATACTTACACTCGGACTATATTTAGGTGGTGGAATTGTACCTCTTATGGGTGCCATTGTTGTATTCAAAAGGATATATATAATCTGACCCACCGCATAAACATCGTTCTTTTCACTTTCTGATTTACTAATAGTTTTATTTCTGACCTTATCCATATAGCTCAGGTTAACAAAACCTTTGGAGCCGATACATGTCATCGTACTATCCGTGAACTTTCTGCTTATGTTAAAATCAGAAATTGCGGCATGGACTCTCCCATTGCTTGATTTTACAAGTAATATGTTTCCTGGCTTTATATCTCTATGAATCAGATTGGCTTTTTGATGAAAATATTGCAGAGGATAGACAAGATCGAGAATAAGTGCTGCAATATCCTTCTCTTTAAGTTTTCTACCACTGCGAAAATAACTCTCCATAAATGCTTCATATGGCACGCCTATTGGCATAAGCTGAAGTATTACTGCAGATTGAGGAACTAAAAAAGAAAATTTATTTTTATACCTCTGAATATAATCCAAGATAGCATTCTCAGAAGGATAGTATTTTACCAGAGATATACTTCCGTAAATGTTTCTCTTCTGAATATTTTTCATGCACCGTATTTCTCGTAGTGTATGTTCAGCAATAAATGAAGGTTTTGCATTTGGATTTCGCAGAGATGTATATTTACAAGCATATATTTTTCGAGAATTTTTCTCGCATACAATATATACTTTAGAAAAAGCACCTTCTCCGATTATTCCCAAGTTTTCAAGACCATACTCAGACAAATCTGTCATATCCTTGCCAGACGGTTTAGGCAACAGGGCATCATAAAGATGCCCTGTTGGATAGATTTTTTGAAGAATATCAGAATATTTACTCATAAATATCCCCCCTCGATCTAAGCCTGAACATATAATTGCTATATTCTACAATACCACAGTCAATAAGAAGAAACATAGAAGTGACTATTTCATTTTTGTGGCAATAGCCACTTATAATCAGTTCTTCGGCTGTGCGTGGAGTTTTAAGAAATTCAATAATGGATGATTTTGAATACTCTACTATAGTTTCATCAGATATTTCTGTTTCGTTCTGGTTGTTTTCTTCATAGCTCATTGTCGGAGCCGATATACTAGTGTATACTTCCTCACCGCATATCTCAACTGCCTTATCTATGATACTTTGGTCATCTGAAATACTGATCATAACCACTGTAAGATCATCACTTGTACTCTCTGACATCTCTTCAATTTGCTTGTTCAGTTCAGATCTGGCTGTTTCATTGTTCATTACATTAAGTGCCGCAAGTCTGGTCAGTTCCTCTGTATTGTCGATTTCAAAAAGCTGTTGTGCACCGTCTGTAATAAGTGTTATAGCAGCAATGTTATCAAGTTTTCCCGTGCAGATTTTCATCAATACGATTGAAGTTTCAGCATTTGTGAAGACTGTACGATTTTTCTGAAAAAACAAATTTCTGGGCGACAAAAGCAGTTCAGGTTCAAAGCTTCTGTTAAGACTTGCTATCATACAATCCCCTACTGACAATGCTATATATTCTTCTGAATATTTGTTAACAATAACAGCTGCGCAAGTTGCACATAAAAGCTCATAATTATAAGGCTGTCTTTTCAATGACTGTTCAAATGATTCCATGAATCTGAGCTTAAGATGCTTATTCTTCATAGTCCAGATATCAGGGTCTTTTGCTACCTCTATAACAGCTTCTACATTTGCTGTAGCTGCTGCTATAGCACAAGGACTTTGAGATGCACCGTCTGAGACGACTGCAATTGCAATTCTATCATCCTCATATACATGATACACATCTTCGTTAGCCTTTCCCAAGGAAAAATGACGTTTACCAGTTCTGGTTTCATTTATAAAATTAAACTCCATAATCACAACACTCCTTATCATACAAATTAACTGTTGTCAGAACGGTCATCACATCTTCGATCGTAATTTTTCTGTTCTTGTAGAGAGAAGGAAGGATAGAGTCTCGGAACAAATATTCAAAGAAAGAAAACAACGAAGCGGGATATTCGCTGTGCTTGATTTTTTCCGTAAAAAGCAGTTCCAGTTTATCCTTCTGCAAAGGTTCACATTGGAAAAAAATACGAAACAAAGTATGAATCACCGCTTTGACTGAAGCATTGTCATCCGCTCTGCACACGGTAAAAAATTCTGTGCCTGCATATGTGTCAAACACAAGCGTTTCATCAAAAATTGGAAGTGTGTTCGTTTCAGAGATATATCTGACGATTGACTTTGCCATTTTCAACCTAGTCTCAGGATCATCACCGGCACAAACTTCTGTTATTGTACCATTCAGTGTCCGTGCGGAAAGTTTTTCTTCCAGTACATAACCCCACAGTTCATTGTTCGTGTCGAAGATAAGACGTTCCTCCGGAATATCAACTGTACAGGATACATCACAATGACAAAGGATTGAATCGTTCCTTTTATCCTTGTATATGGAAGGGATAAGCTCCTGTTCCATTGGAAGAAATGTTTCTCCTCCGCTGGAATGAAGGATTCTCATTTCGTCTTTAAGCAGTAGTTTAGCTTTATCTGCATAGAGATTATTACGGTAAAGTAAAGATATGTATTTTCCGTTACCATTAAATATAATATTAAAATTTTCTATCATTGTTTTGACTTCATCACTATCTGTAACTATAAGCAACCACTCTGTCCTGCTTCTTTCAAGCAATATCATGGATGCTGTACGTAAATCCGTAAAATCAATCATTTCAACATTGCCATCTAGATTGAAGTCGGGGAAGTCAATAGTTGTAATTTCAAGTGAACTGTCAAAGATAGCGTGTACATGTTCAAGAAATATCTTATTATCCATAGTTAAATACTCCTTTCATTCATTTATAAAACTTCTTCCACAGATTTTTACCCATGTTTAAGCGTGTTTCACTGTCATCACTGTCATATCTCGATAACTCCGTTTTCTTCTTTGATGGTAACAGTTTAGAAGACTTCTTTCTCTTAGTAAATTTGGTGACAGCATTTGTTAAAATTAACACAATTGCAAAAACGCAAATAGCTATTATTATAATATAAATGTCCATAAAAAAACCTCCTTTTGTCCGTACCGGCAAAAGCCGGTACGGACATTGTTAATCAAAGCAAACTGAACTGTAACGGATTCGCAAATGTAACGACTTTAAAGTTAACACCCACATTTACTAGCCCTTGAAGTGCATAACGAACACTATCGCATGGTACTGAAGGAGAGATAACAAATGTCACATTATACTTTAGACGATTTGCAATTTTGGTAAGTCTTTCAAGCTGATTTTTATTAAGAACATTACCTGAGAGAGCTGAAACAACAAAATTCACTTTGGCACCTTTTCGATATACTACATCAATTTTGAGTGTGCTGTATGTAGTTGATGCTGTATCTATCAGGGTGACATCATAATAAATTTCGTCTGGTTTAAACCCCCTCACCAAATCACATATATAGATATCCGCAAAATGTTTAGAATAAAAGTCAACTGCCTCGTTTCTGAACTGTACAAATATTGAGCCTACGGTATAGTGAGTAAAGCGCTCAATAACGCCCGCATTTCTAAGGAAAGTAAGCATATTTACTATATCAACAAATGTAAGACTTGTCAGTTCGGCTGCGTTCAGGATTCCTGAATGATTAGTATTTGTACACAAACTTCTGAGTCTAATGTGAAGTGGCTCATAACGACGGTAGTTGAGAGCCAATTCTCTGGCTAACTGTGTATTTGGATCGATTTTTCTTCCATCTTTTGATCTGCGAGTCTGATTAGAATTATCTATGGCTATAGCGAGTTTCTTTTTATTAAGTATTTCATTAACCGAAACACTCGTTATATTAACCGGCGAAGTGAAAACGGGGGGTGACTGAAAATAATTGTTGTTTCTGTAATTGTTGATCATAAAGATCATTCCTTTCTTTTTTCTTAATAATAATAAGCTCACTATTACAGAGCTTATAAGCAGTTACGGTATGGCCATTGGTATTAATAGCACAATGCTGATTGAGAAATTCAGATAAACATGAGGCTGTATCTGCTAAAGCAATATCATTCGTAATTAGAATTATGTTGTTGTTTTGAAGTTCAATCACAAACCTTGATACGAGAGCCGAATCATTAAAGGAAGTGGGAGTATAAACAATATAGAGAGTATTGTTTGCCTCCATATATCCTATGTAATCAAGGATTGCTGACACTTTTTCAGCCTTGTTAGGATCACGATTGCCTACCTTTTCGAGTTCTAATAGTACTGCTGAGGTTATTAACAGTTTATGGTTTGTGCTCGAAAACAAACTTTGGAAAGCTTTAAGTAAATCTAATCCGCTTTCACTTAGTAGCGTACAGGTATCAACGTAGACGTTTGCATTAATCATATGCAAATCATTTACCTGATCATAAAGCTGCAAATAACATTTAGATACATCTTGATAAGATAATCTGTTTCTTGACTTTGATATTCCAAAGCCAAATATAGACTTTCCTTTATAGAGCATTCATATCACCTCCCCTTGCTCTACGATAACAATAAACCCAAACTTCAATATTAAATACGTAAAATTAAAAATAATGAAACTAAATTCAAAGATTTCTATGTTTTTATTGTTTCTATTTTTCTTAATATTTTTATAGCATGACAAAACTCTGTTTCTGAATCAAAATTAATAAAAGAATAAAATTCAATACTATATTTTTTAATTTCTTATTAATTGATGACATAATTTAAAAACATGAAAAATAACAAACAATACTTATTTTCCATGTTTTTTACATTTTTCTCTGCCAGTAGGGAAGTCCAGAGGGGAACGCTCTGGCACACTTACTTATGCAGCCTGCGTAATAAGTATAGTGTGTTTATACTTTACCGCTTGAATTTCTCCCCTACCTGTGGTACAATGGCGGTAAAGTATTTCATCAGCAGCATAGCTGCTGACAGCGAAGGGAGCAAGGCGGAATGAGCTATGGTGTGTGCAGAGTGGAGAAGGTCAAGGGAGCTGCGGCAGTTGCCGGCTTGCAGCTCCATAACAATAGGGAACGGCAGCACAGCAACACCAATCCCGACATAGACCGCAGCCGTTCAGAACTTAACTACAGCCTGATAGAACAAAGCACTCATAATTACAACAAGCTGACAGATGAACGGCTGCAACAGGGCTACAAGGGAAAGAAGGCTATACGTAAGGATGCCGTTAAAATGTGTGAGATGCTCTTTACCTCAGACGGAGAATTTTTCAGCCGCCTGTCAGAGCAGGAACAGCGACAATTCTTCATAGACTGCTTTGAGTTTGCATCGAAGCGTTACGGCAGAGAAAATATTATCGCCGCAACAGTACACCTTGACGAAGCCACACCGCACCTGCACCTTGATTTTGTACCCCTGACACCGGACGGCAGACTATCAGCAAAAGACATATTGGGCGGCAGAAAGGAAATGCAGCAGTTACAGGATGATTTCTATTCCGTTGTTTCAATCAAGTACGGGCTTGAGCGCGGCAGCAGAGCCGATCTTGAAAGTGGAGAGACATCCAGGAAGCATCTTGAAACAGCCGAATACAAGGAAATGCTTGCAAGGAACCGGACAAAGCAAGCCGAACAAGCAGAGCAAATCGCTCAAACACGAATACAGGCAGCAAATCAGGCGGCAGCCGAAGCGGAACAGATTGCAGCCGATCAGCAGCGAAAGGCAGAGAAACATACACAAAAAAGAAAAGAGCTGAAAGCAAAAAAACAATCCGAGCAGGCAGAACTAACTCAGCTTGAACAACGAAAAAAGGATCTTCAGGAAGAAATTGACAGACAAGAAGCAGACTT
>CACZSM010000006.1 GCA_902783815.1 uncultured Ruminococcus sp. | reverse complement strand
TACAAGCAACAATACACCGTCAACCATCATAAGTATTCTTTCAACCTCTCCGCCGAAATCAGCGTGTCCGGGTGTATCAACAATATTTATCTTTGTGCCGTTATACATTACTGCCGTATTTTTTGAAAGTATCGTGATACCTCTTTCTCTTTCGAGATCATTGGAATCCATTACTCTTTCCGCTACATTTTCATTACTCCTGAAAATTCCGCTTTGCAGAAGAAGCTGATCCACCAATGTAGTTTTACCATGGTCAACATGGGCGATAATTGCGATATTTCTCAAATCTTCTCTCTTTGCCATTTAAGATCCCTCTTTATTTTACATAGACTTCAACAATTGATTATTATAACACACCAACCCAATTCTTACAAGAATTTTTGAAATTTCTTCTCTTTAACACAAAATCTGACTCATTCACTGATTATTTTTGCATAAAAAAACGAATCCTTTATTTTTCAGAACCTATTTTTTATAATTCTTCTGTATTTGTGATAAAGTTTTACAAGAAAAATCTGGTAGGCTATTTACGAATAATGTCGGATTGTGTTATAATATAGATACAATTTTTTATATACGGAGGTAGTATATTATGGGTAAATTGATGAGTGAGTTTAAGGAATTCGTCATGAGAGGCAATGTAATGGATCTGGCAGTCGGTGTTATCATCGGTGCTGCTTTCGGTGATATCGTTACATCACTCTGTAATGATGTGATCCTTCCGGGTGTGAGCTGGATCATTGGTGTCGCTACGGGTACTGACTTCACTAACCCGGATACAGGTAAGCTGGACTTCTCAAAGGCTACTGAGGCTCTTAATGTCGGACCTATCGCATTCGGCAAATTTGCTGCTGCGATCATTAACTTCCTGATTATGGCTATCATTATCTTCGCAATGGTAAAGGCTGTGAACAGACTGACCTCTATCGCTAAAAAGCCTGAACCGGAAGCTGCTCCGACTACAAAGAAGTGTCCTTTCTGTATGAGCGAGATAGATATTAATGCAACTCGCTGCGCTCATTGTACTTCTATCCTTGAAATAGCTGAGGAAGCTCTTAAAGAGGATGACAAAAAGAAAAAGAAGTAAGCTCTTATAATTTAAAATCATCGGCGGTAAATTTTGGCATATCGGGCAGAGTTTTTGGCTCCCTTTTAAGCGGGTCATACATATATCTCTGACAAACGGTTCCCATCGTTGGCGAACCGTACCGACATATCAATTTACCGCCACTGTTTTTTTCACTGTAAAAACAATAGGTACAGTCCGGCGCAATATTATTTCCGAATAATTTTTTTCTGAACATCTTTTTTACTCCTTGTTTTTTTATAATACTCATTATAACATTATTTCTCTTCGTTTGAAATAGTCTTACAGATTTTTTGTAAAACCCGGCCGCTATATCCGACATTATTCCTTTATCAGATGTATTACAATTTGTCTATATAAAAAATACTCTCAGAAAGGAATATTGACAATGATCGAAAAAAGTATGCTTCAAAGAAACTGTGACAGAAAAACAAGAGACAGCCTTATCGGTGCTTTGCTCAGCGATTACGGCTTTATCTCAAAGGAAACTATCGGCGAAAGCCTTTGCTCCAGACCAGTCGATATGCTTTGTGTAGGAAACCGTAAAAAACAGGTCCTCTTTGCAGGCGCTTTTCATGGTATGGAATGGATAACCTCTCTGCTTCTGCTGAAATTCCTTGACGACCTGTGCTTCTGCATTATGACAGGGAAAAGTATGTGCGGCGTAAGCCCCGGCGCTATACTTAATCAAAGAGGTCTTGCAATGATCCCATGCGTCAATCCTGACGGAGTCGAGATCCAGATAAACGGCGCAGACAGCGCTGGAAAATACGATCGGCTTGTCCGCAGTGTCAGCGGAGGCGATACACTGCACTGGCAGGCTAATGCCGCTGGAGTTGATATTAACCATAATTTTTCTGCCGGACGGGAAAGACTGCTGAAAATGGAAAAGGAAAACGGAATAACAAGCGCCGCACCAACAAGGTACGGCGGCAGATATGCTGAAAGTGAGCCTGAAACAAGAATAATCGCATCCTATTGCAGAGCAGGAAATATCTCCCATGCGCTTGCATTTCACAGTCAGGGAGAGGAAATTTACTGGAGCTACGGTTCATACAAGGATCCCGAAGCTCATAAAATGGCAAAAATAATGTCCTATTCAAGCGGATATACTCTATCCGAACCGGAGGGTCTTGCCGTGGGGGGCGGATTCAAGGATTGGTTCGAGGAGCATTTCAGCCGTCCGGCTTTTACCATTGAGGTAGGAAAAGGCAAAAATCCTCTGCCCGTCAGTGACTTTGAGAAAATCTACAGTAAAATACAGGAAATGATGGTGCTTGCACTGATACTATGATCTTATGCTTTACTTATTACTCCCATGATATTCTTTCCGCAGAAATTGCAAACATACTTATCACTAACTGCTCCTGTAATTGGCGCACCACAGGTCGGACATTTATCCTTTACTATTTTTTTGGAAAGTGAAACCAGTAATTTACCGTCATACTTCCCAAGAGTGCAGTTTCTCAGATATCTTGACTGTATCTGACTACACAGCTTTTTTGCCTCTTTTGAATTTTCCAGTCTGATAAATGGTTTTTCTGACGATGCGAATTTTCTTGCGTTTCTCATAGAACAAGATAAAAGTATTATTTTTCTTAATGAAAGCTTGATCAACGGTATGGCTATCATTAATAATCCGATATCGTATATGATATTGGATAACAGTTGTTTGCGTACTATCTCCGGAGATCCGTGCATTTTTCCGGAAAATATCATCTCTAAGATCTTATCATAGTCATTGTACGCGCCAATAGTATCTGTCATGACCACTATTGCCACCATTGCTACTACAAGGGAAATAGCAAATGCTATTGCTAAAAGAATAACTCTGCCAAGACTGGCTTTACAAAGATACTTCTCAGGTCTTTCACTTTCTCTTGAAAAATCACTGGTAATATTATAGACCTTATTATCTGTCAGGACTGTAGCAAAAATATCTGATGTGCCGCAATACGGACATAATCCTGAAAAGTACACCTTTTTATCTATAACAGCGCCGCAGTTCCTGCAGCGGCAGCTTACTTTTTTGCTGTACATCTCCGCATAGTCCTGTCCATCCTTTTGTCCTATGACAAAGCCCTTCATATAAAATAATCTGAGAAATTTCAGGCTTCTTCTTACTGCTGCCGGAGAACAGCCCACAACATCAGCAAGATCTTTAATCTGCACAACTCCATAAAGATCACATTCAAAATAGCTTGAATAAAAAACCGCCCTGTCTATCTGTTTTTTAGAAAACCGGCTTATTATGAGCATGACCCAACCAACAATAAAAGCTGTGACAGACTGTGGAAATGATACTGCGTTTACTATCGTATCCCAGTCATCCCAGTAATAGGAAATAAGAGAAGCTATGTCGGATATAGCTGTAAAAATAAAAAACAACGATAAAAACAGAAAAATCCTGTTCTTGATTTTCAGAACAGTTATCAGTACGGATCTGATATACACTCATTTTCTCCCCTTTCAGATGTAATATTCCGGGTCCTCTGAAAACCAGGACTAACAACAGCTTTCTGAAAAAATACCTTTACAGGTGATTTTCAAAAAATCCCAATTTTAAATAATGCAGATACCCAATCAGATGACGGGTTATCTGCATTATTATTTTCGTATTACGCAGCATACGGTACCTTCGGTGTTTTAGGATAATCGGATTCATCCCAGGATCTGCTCATTTTCATATAATCATCTGTTACAAGAAAATATGTATGCCTGTCAGGGGACGGATCATTCCATGTGACATCCATCTGATACCAGTTTCCATCTACCTTTACAAGATTCCACGCATGACCTCCGCCATTCCTGCACATTCCCATCTCAATGTCACTTTCAACTCCAAATTCATTCAGAAGCAGCTTTGCCGCGCAGGCATAACCCTCGCATACCGCACATCCGTTTTTGAACGCTCCGTATGCTGTATGCGTAACAGGCTCGTATGGCTCATTCGGCGGATAATATACAGTATCACAAAGATAATCATTCACTGCAACAGCTATATCATAATCACTATTACTCTTTGGATGTATATTATTCTTTGCCTGTTTGAGCAAGGTCACTGTATCCTTTTTCATCTGCCTCAACTCATCAATATCAAATGAATAATATAATCCAATATAATTTACATTTCCTTCGCTCCTGTATGACCATCCATAAATACCTGATACACCTATCGGATCCTCTCTCTCAAGCTTTCTGTATAAATATGAACAGCCCGTTGAGAACGATGTATTATCGGTGAAATCATATGTAAAACCATCTACCAACTCCACAATAACAAGTGTGTCATTATTTGAAAATGCTTTTTTGAATATTCTCAGAAGATCCTTGACACTGGATGCCTTGTAATCTTCTACATCAGGTTCAGATGATTCCTGATCTGAGCTTTCTTCTGACGACTCCTGCTTTGAACTTTCTTCTGAAGACTCCTGCTCTGAGTTTTCTTCTGACGACTCTTGCTTTGAATTCTCTTCTGAAGACTCCTGCTCTGAGCTTTCATCAGATGATTCTTTCTGAGATGATCTTCTCCTTTTTGCATTCCTGAATTCATCATCGCTCATTTTTCTTCCGGACGGATTATAATATGATCCGGAATACTTTTCGATAAGTTCATCAAGAAGCGCTCCTGTATCCTGGACATCATAATTATCCTCAGATTTACCGTCACCAAACCTGACCGCGCCCTCAGTCATAATATCATCCGGCGAAGTCAGATCACAGGCAGTACCAAGACACAGTATTACTGCGCTTATTATGATCGTTAATATCCTTCTGGCCATTCAAATACTGCCTCCTTATTTATTATTGCCTGAGTAAGCTCCTCCATCGCAACAAATGATGTTATATGACTTCCCTCTTCCTTTTTAGAAGACATATATTCGCTTACCAGCTTATAGCCTACTCCGTATTCATCATTTCTGCTCAGGAAGCTCTCACGGAGCCATCTTGCATATTCGATCTCGCCTTTATCGTGCATAGCTTCGATCTCGATAAATACTGCATGGCCTTCAAGAAGGAGATTAAACCTTTTTATTGCCAGCTTCTTCGGGAAGGACTTTATCAGCTGTTTTACCGGCAGAGTATCATACTGCCATGCATGAGTAAGCTCATGTATTATTGTGCTTTCCATCGCTACAGCAGGTCCTCTTGCCTCTATAAGTATCTGACGCTTTTCATGCTTGTAGAAGCCCACTATCCTGCCGTTCTTATATCCTCCGGATGCCTTTCGTATCGCATCGGCAGACTGGAATTTCAAATTGATACCGCTTGGAAAGCTGATATGGTAATGCTCTTCAAGCATCCTTTTTGCATCCATGTACAGCTTATTGATCTCATCCCTCTGCGTTTTCTGGTGATCGTGGCAGTTTGCACACATACACCTTCCATCACTTAGCATCCATGAGAATACTACCTCTCTGCCGCAGAATGAACATACCATCTTCTGCTCAACAGGTCTTACATATGAATCAACCGGATCAGGCTCGAAAACCTCCTCCTCATCCATACCCGTTACTTCACTGAGCATTTGCAGCAATTCCTCCGGAGCAAAAACATCCGGTATGCTGTCAAGTCCGAAGTGCAGATACTTGCCGCTTATGAATCCATCTCCTGATCCTGCCGCTGAACTGCACGATGCTAAATACCAGTTCAGATATTCATATATCTGGTTCAGTATCTTATTTCTTTCAAGGTAAAGCTGTTCAACCATTCCGAACTCAAGACAGCTGAATTCGATAATATAAATTCTTGAATATCCGTTATCGGTTTTTTCACCGTCAGACGATACCCTCGGTACAGATATGCAGATAAGATCTTCAGTCGTACAGTCTGTGGAATTCTTCATTACACGGCTTACTGTATCCCTGTCGATCGGAAAATCAGGCGCTGCAATAAGGTTCTGATGAGTCTCCGGGAACAAGGTTCTGAATAGCCCGTTAAGCAGTACGCATAAAAGCCGTATTGCCTTTTTTGCTATTTCCGGACTGCCTCCCAGACTGTCATTGCGTATATTTATCTCCAGTATGGAAACATCCTTCATCCTTACACTCTGGAAATCGACCCCGGAATTACTTATACAATTTACTGTCGGTTTGTTTGATCTTGAAAAATCATTTCCCCTGCTTGATGAAAGGTAGCCATAAACAAGTCTTTCAGCATCAGCGCGGCAGATATTGAAATCTATTACAGGGCTGTCCATACAGTTATCAATGACCGTATAATCGCTCAGTACAAAATCAGATATGATATAGTAATCAGCAACGCTTACAGTATGAGCCGGGAGAGTATATACTACACCCTCTTTTGCATCAACAGATTTGATATTATAGAAATTGCCGCCGAATGATATGACCTGATCCGGAAGATAGTAATTAAGAATATTTCCGCACAGAACATCAAGCTCTATATATTCTGAATTCTTATATGACATTCTCGCCATGGAAAGCTGAGCTTTCTGCTGACCTATCATATTTTCATCAGAAAGGTATATCCTGACTTCAGATACAAAATCCTTCTTGTTTTTATCAAAATACTTTTCCTCTTTAAAGCTGAAATGCTCGTAGATATTATGGAACTCACGGTTAGACCTTACTGTAAGCACTGCATCCATAAGAAGATCCGTGACATCAGTATAATCCCAGTTATACTTGCATGAGATATTCATAATTTCATTTTCCGTAAGTCCGATATTACCCAGTGTTGCAAGTATTGCTGCAAGACGGCTTTTCATAAGAACTGTTCCGCTCGGAAACATTGCAGTAAACTCATTATTTGAATACAGTAGCTTTTTTCTTTTGAAATTTGCTGCAAAGTATTCCCTCAGCATATAATGCGGTGATATGACATGAATTATGGTTCCGCGGCTTCCGGAATACTTGAACCACCTCCACAGAGCGTTAATGAAATTATACTCCGTATCATAGACGACAAGCATCTTTATTTCAACATCTCCGAGCGCATCCTCCGGTGTCATACGGATATTACTCTTTATGTCGATTTCCTTTCCGAGGTAATTCAATATATTGATCTGGTTGCTCTGCATTGCGTTATTGTAATAATACAGATCTCCGTGATCCTCCTCTGGTACGATATATACCTGCGG
>CACZSM010000005.1 GCA_902783815.1 uncultured Ruminococcus sp. | reverse complement strand
TGTGGAGTGTGAAGTGTGGAGCCACACCACTATTCGTTATTATCTATTCGTTTTTCTCTATTCTCTACTTCTGCCGACATGGAGAAATTAACGGATACAGAAAGAATTATGTATGTTAATGGCTATAGTTGAGTTTTAGAAGCCGCGTAGGAGAAACATTGAGAGCGCAGGCACTGCGCCGCAGGGTTGACAATATGGAGGTGGTTAGTTATAATTAATATATATTGAAAGAATAAAGGAGATATATTATGACAAATAAACATAAAAAACTTTCAAGACCGGATTTAGGTATCATAATATCGATCATAGGTCTTGTTGTGTGCATTGCGATCGTAATTATCAATTATCTGAGCGGAGTAAATGAGATCATATGGTACTGGCTGATCGTCTGCGAGATTTTCTGCCTTATATCCTGCCTGCGCGGAAAGGCTAAGGCAAAAAGAGCTGCTTCTGAAAAAAATAAAACAGACGAAGAGTGGTGATGTTTTTGCTGAAAGGTCTATATCTGCACTTTAAAAATAAATTTTTCTCCTTCACTCCGAAGCAGGTTATGAAAGATATCCTTGCAGGCATTATTACAGCTATGATATCTATTCCTATTTCTATGGGATATGCTCAGGTAGCCGGTCTGCCTATGCAGTATGGACTGTACGGATCGGTATTTCCCATACTGCTGTTCGGACTGATAACCTCGTCAAGAGATTTCGTATTTGGTGTAGATGCCGCGCCAGCTGCGCTTGTCGGAGGTACTCTTGCATCTCTCGGAATTGCTGCCGGATCGGATGATGCCGCTGCAGCCGTACCTACAATTGCCTTGTTGTGCGGATGCTGGCTGCTGCTTTTCTACTTCATTAAAGCTGGCAGAATAGTAAAATACATATCCGAGCCTGTAATGGGAGGATTTGTCACCGGGATATGCTGCACTATCATTCTTATGCAGACTCCAAAACTATTCGGCGGCGGAGCAGGTATGGGTGAAGCGCCGGAGCTTATCTCTCATATTATCGGAGAAATTGGCAATTTTAACCTACCGTCGCTGATAATGGGAATTGTAACAATAACTCTTATAATGGCAGGAAAGAAATTTATCCCCAAAATTCCTGTATCGGTCATAGTAATGGTACTTGGGGCAGCTTCAACATTTATTCTGCCTTTGAATGAATGGCAGGTTAAAATGCTTCCGGAGACTGAAACAGGCTTCCCAGGATTTATAATACCCTCTGGCATAGCTTCGCCAGAGCTTATCGGAGATCTTTTGTTTCCATCACTGTCAATATCTGCTGTAATACTTGCGGAATCTTTGCTTGCTTCAAGAGGGAATGCTCTCAAAGACGGCTACAGCCTTGATAATAACCGTGAAATACTTGCCTATTCAGCCGCCAATTTTGCCGGAGCATTTTCCGGGTGCTGTCCGATAAACGGGAGTGTATCAAGGACAGGTATTGTCCGACAGTCGGGAGCAGCATCTCAGTGGCTTTCCATATCCGCAGCAGGAGCAATGCTTGCAGTATTGTACCTTGCGGCAAGGGGCATAAAATACCTTCCTGTACCCGTACTTACAGCCATAGTTGTATCTGCGCTTATCAATGCAAGTGAATTCCATGCAGCGCGCCGCCTGTGGAAAACAAGCCGCAGCGAGTTCTTTATATTCATAGCTGCAATGGGCGGAGTGCTGATCTTCGGAACAGTATATGGAGTAATGATCGGTATTGTACTGTCGTTTATGGAGGTCATTATCCGCGCAGTAACTCCTCCGAGGTCGTTTATGGGAGTTATTCCCGGAAAGGACGGTTTTTTCAGTCTTGAACGAAATTCCGCTGCAAATCCGGTAAAGGGCGCAGTGATATATCGTTTTGGAGGCAATATTTTCTTTGCAAATATAGATACGCTGCAAAATGATATTGCAAATGCCGTAAAGGAAGATACAAGGGTCATAATAATAAATGCCGGAGCAGTAGGAAGAATTGATATCACTGCTGCTGACAGGCTTCTTCTGATGTACCGCAGCTATGAGCAAAGGGGAATAAAGCTGTACATAACTGAGCATCTCGGAGAGGTCAATGATATGCTGCGTCGGTTTGGTGCAGGAGAGCTTCTTTTGAGAGGATGTGTACGCATGACGACTGCCCTTGCACTAAGAGCATCCGGTTTCCGCTATCCGTACCAGACGGAATCAGTAAAAATAAAGAGTTCGTCAGACGGCCGCAGATCAATGCGCTATATACGCTCAGGGGACATATATTCCGACAGGGCATCAAAGGGCATACAGGCAGAGCTTGAATGGGCATTCGGCAAAACAGCCGAAAGCCACAAGGAGGAAATGGTCAATGAGCTGCTTGAAATGATAGATTCAATGGAGCTTAGTGACAGTGGCATAGAGCTTGCGCTCCAACAGACATACTGGGGCAGGATAAACCTCTTTGACGAAGATGAGCTTATCGACAGACTTGAAATGCGCTTGTTCAATCTGAGGGGTACAGACTCAAAAAAATCCTCCAGGATAGAAAAATTCCTGGAGGAAAGAAGATCACATATAGAAAAGCGTATGCTGGAGATGGATCCGCAAATACTGACACGGATCAAAAAGAATCGTCTGCAATACGGCAAGGCTCTGAAAGAAAGCGATCCGCAGGCATATGGACACCTTATGCAGAGCCGTAAGGAGTACATAAGCCGACTTCGCATCACAGATCCGGAGCTTGCGGAAAAGTATTCCGGGTACTATTCAGATATCTCGGATGAACGATCCTTGTGATGGCGGTATTTGATGATAAAATAAATCACCAGCGACCTCAGCCCTACAAAAATGGTTATCCCGCCAAGCAGCATACAAAGCATACCAATGCCGGAATTGTTTTCAAGAAACAGAAATATTGAACCTATTGTAAATATTGGTATTCCTGTGGAAAGCGGGATGACTATTGAGGACACCTTATATTTCAGTTTTCCGGCAGTAGTTTTTTCCTCGTCCTCGGCTATTTCTTCCGGAGTTTTTGCTGCTCTGCGGCGTATTGTTATAATTGTAAAAATACTGACAACAACAAACGGCATACCCATAAGTACGAGTATGAAACCTCCGTATGTCATAGTTTTTGTCTGAATGTCATCAGGATGATCCGGATCATACAGTATTGTGATCCGGTCGCCTGTTTTCCACGATTTTTCATATTGTCCAAGCGCAACATTCTCATAATGCTTCTGACCGATATCATAATCTACAAGGGTATATATACGCGAAATATCAGTCGTAGTATCCTTTTTTTCATCAAATCCCACTATTACTGCTGTTGTTTGTCTGCCGTCATCCGGCAGAGCCTGTTCAATAATAAAATATGTTCCGGCTGCTATAAGAAGTATTCCGACTACAAACATCAGCAGCCTTCCAAAGCGACCTACATTTGAAACCGGCTCCATATACTCACTCCTCTTCGGATTCCTCTGGCTTTTCAAGTTCAGCCTCTATAACAATTGTATTTGAAAGATCGCTGCAATATGTATTGTAAATAAATGTTTTTTCCGAATTATCATTCAGAAATTCACTTACATAATCATTTATACTTCTGGCAGCTTCTTCGTAGTCAAAAGAATTATAAAACTTTATGCTTACTGGTTTCAGAGTCTTATCATCAAAATTATCGCTTAATATCTTGAAAAGATTGATACGATAGAAATCATCATAATAAATGAACAGATCCCTTTTCTGATGATAGTTTTCTATCATTGTATTACATTCAGGCAGTCCAAGCTCCTTATACAGAGGCTCGGCTTTACGGTTATCCTTTATATAATTGTCACTCACATTATAAAAGCCGTAATTTGCCGGAGTTTTTACCACTTCCGTCATTCTGATATCATCAACAGTCACATCAAGGTTATAATACTCGCCGTTGATCTTCACTATATTCCAGGAATGATTCGGATAGAGCGCCGTATTATCCCAGTTCTGTTCTCCGGAAACAGTCATACATTCGACTCCGACCTCTCTCATACACCACATAAACGATTTTGAGAAGCCCTCGCAACGCCCTTTGTGTCTTATCAGAGTCCCATAGACCGAGCCTGAAAGGATATCCGATTCATCGTAAATACAATTATCGAAAATATAGTCGTAAACATATTTTTCCTTTTCGATATCGCTGTTGAATGCCAGTTTATCTTTAAGCTCGGAAAAGAATTTATCAAGTTCGGCCTTTGATTTTTTATAGTCTTTTTCGCTCATGCAGAAGGACAACCCCACACTGCTTACATAATTTTCATCATTTATATAGTGCGGATAATAATCTCCGCTTACATGGATAAGCTCCGGACAGTCATAATTCAGCAGATACATGAGCATTTCCAGGTCATCCTCAGAGATCGAAGAACTGAAATTCACTGAGCTTTTAAATCCCATTGCGCCTTTATACATCTTTATGAATTCCCTAAGAAGATTCTCCGGCAGCTTTGAAACAAAATACTTGCTTTCATAGTCATAAAGTACAGATGTATCAATTGGTTCTGGTTCTTCAATTTTACTTGGCTCAGTTGATATCTCGGCAGGCAATGCCGGACGGCTGCTTTCCTGCACATTACTCTTTTCAGAGCTTTCTGAGCTTTGAGAAGCCTTGCTGCTTTCATCGGAGGATGATAAGCTGCTCTCTGCAAGACTGCTTTCAGACTTGCTTTCCGGAGGTGTGGATGTACTCTCAGATGTGTCATCACTTACAGATGATGGGGCAGACGAAACAGCACTGTTATCAATATTTGATTTTTCGTTTTCTGCGAAAATGCTGCATCCGCCAAAGACAATGGCAGCAGTCATAACGGCAGAAATTATATACCGTAATTTTTTCATAAGTCTATTCCCAAAAAGTAAATATCTGTCAGTTTTTCCTTATAAGTCCTTCAAGTGACGGGTCAGCCTTGTAGTCATCAGGGTTTGTACTGAACGAACTGCTGTCTGAATAGCTGGTCTGGGGAACACCGGAACCAGGCATTTGCTGTGAACCATATGTTGGTGCTGAACCGAAGCCGTTATTCTGCGGCGCACCGTATGTTGGCGATGAGCCGAAGCCGTTATTCTGCGGCGCACCGTATGTCGGTGCTGAACCGAAGCCGTTATTCTGCGGCGCACCGTATGTCGGCGCTGAACCGAAGCCGTTATTCTGCGGCGCACCGTATGTTGGTGCTGAACCGAATCCGTTATTCTGCGGCGCACCGTATGTCGGCGCTGAACCGAAGCCGCTATTCTGCGACGCACCATATGTCGGCGCTGAACCGAAGCCGTTATCCTGCGGCGCACCGTATGTTGGCGCTGAACCGAAGCTGTTATCCTGCGGCGCACCATATGTTGGCGCTGAACCGAAGCTGTTATCCTGCGGCGCACCA
>CACZSM010000004.1 GCA_902783815.1 uncultured Ruminococcus sp. | reverse complement strand
TTGAAGTTAGGAGTGTGGAGTGTGAAGTGTGGAGCCACACCACTATTCGTTATTATCTATTCGTTTTTCTCTATTCTCTACTTCTGCTGACTAAAGGGAACCCCTGAAATTTATCTGGCAAGATATCCTATTTTCTTCATTGCCTTGTCAAGTGTGCGCTGTGATATCTTTTCTGCAATTTCTGCGCTTTTTCTGTATTGCTCCTCAAGATACGCCTTGTCCTTGATGAGTCTGTCAAAGCGCTCCTGTATCGGGCGTACTTCCTCTATTACGGCTTCACCAACGGCTGTTTTGAAATCTCCGTAGCCTTTGCCCTCAAATTCAGCCGTTATCTCATCGGCTGTCTTGCCCGTTACTGCGCTCATTATACCTATAAGATTATTAATACCGTCCTTGCCTTCACCTATACATACTCTCGCTTCGCTGTCTGTGATCGCTCTTTTAAACTTCTTCATGATCGTCTCGGGCTTGTCAAGCAGCGCTACCCAGGCATTATTGTTCTCGTCTGACTTTGACATCTTCTTCGTTGGATCCTGCAAGGACATTACCCTCGCTCCTACCTTCGGTATATATCCATCAGGAATTGTAAAGGTTTTTCCGTATATGCCATTGAAGCGCTCTGCAATGTTCCTTGTAAGCTCCAGATGCTGCTTCTGGTCTGCGCCGATCGGTACAAGATCTGCCTGATAGAGCAGTATATCCGCTGCCATAAGTGAAGGATATGTAAATAGTCCTGCGTTAACATTGTCTGCGTGTTTTGCGGACTTGTCCTTGAACTGTGTCATTCTTGAAAGCTCTCCGAACTGTGTATAGCAGTTCAGCAGCCATGCAAGCTCCGCATGAGTATGAACATGGCTCTGGATAAAGAAAATGCTCTTTTCGGTGTCTATGCCACAGGCAAGAAATAGTGCGTAGGCATTGAGTATATTCTGCCTGAATACCTTTGGATCCTGTCTAACGGTTATTGCATGAAGATCGGCAACAGCAAATATACACTCGTAATCATCCTGCAGCTTTACCCAGTTCCTGAGCGCACCTACATAATTTCCAAGTGTTATTGTGCCGCTGGGCTGGATAGCACTGAATATCCTTTTTTTCTTTTCAGGCTTTTCCTGAGTCAGTATTTCTTCTGCCATATCAGAGTACCTCCGAAGCTAATCTGCCAAGTATTTTTATTCCCTTTTCAAGCTGCTCGTCCGTCGGTGTTGAAAAGTTTATACGGAAGGAACTGCACTGCTCTGCCTCGTCTGTGAGGAAGGCGTTTCCCGGTACAACACATACCTTGTTGAGAACTGCCTGCTTACAGAATTCTGTCATGGATATTTTTGCATTATCCGGAAGTCTGCACCAGATGAATAATCCACCGTCTATTTTCTGATAGCTTATTCCTGTCGGAACGAGGTATTTATCAAGAAGATCCATACAGAAGTTTGCTTTTTTTCTGTATATCTCCCTGAGAGAAGCAAGATGTCCCTCAAAATCATATTTCGTCATAAATTCACAGGCAACCATCTGCGCCCAGGAATTTGTATGTACATCCTCACCCTGCTTGCACACGATCATTTTCTGCAGAACAGTCTTTGGAGCAATTGCATAACCAATTCGCATTCCTGGTGCAAGTACCTTTGAAAAAGATCCGGCATATACTACAATTCCATCTTCGTCAAATGATTTTATGCACGGTACATTTTCCCCTCTGATGCGAAGTTCGCCATAGGGGTTATCCTCAATTATCATAACACCGTATTTTTTCGCCAGCTCATATATGCCGCGGCGCTTTTCAAGACTTGTTGTAACGCCTGAGGGGTTCTGGAAGTTTGCGATAACATATATAAAACGAACATTTTTTTCTGTCTGCAAAGCCTTTTCAAGCGCTTTAAGATCCATGCCGTCACTTTCAAGCGGAATACCGCATAGACGACAGTTATATGATCGGAATGAATTGAGAGAACCGATAAAGCTGGGCGCTTCACAAATAACTGTATCACCCTCATTGCATACTGACTTTGTGAAAAGATCCATTACCTGCTGAGCGCCAGAGGTGATAAGTATATCATCAAAATCTCTGCCGACATTGTATTTGTTTTTCATAAACTCAGAAACAGCCTGTCTGAGAGGCGGATAACCCTCGGTAACGCTGTACTGCAAAGCTCCGACAGGATTCTTTTCAAGCAGCTGTGCGGAGATCTCAGCAATAGCCTTAGTCGGGAATGCTTCCGGAGCAGGATTGCCGGCGGAAAGTGATACAACGCTTGGATCTGCGGCAAATTTAAAGATCTCTCTTATTGCCGATGGTTTAAGAGTTTTTACTCTTTCTGAAAGTACATATTCCATAAAAAAACAACTTCCTTTTCAATAATGATATAACATAAAATCTATTATATCACATTCTGTGGAAAATTGCTACCTATAAATTATTGAATTGTCATTTTATTGCGTCAACAATAATTAAAGATGGTTGACAAATCCACAAAAAAACACTATAATATAAATAGACAAGGCGACCAGCCAATTACGGCAGTCCCCGTTAAAGTAAGTTACATGAAGTAACCGCCTTTTGTGGAAGACAGGCGGTTACTTCTTTTTATGTTCATCCATGTACTTGATTATATCAAGCACTAAGCGGACTAATGATATTATTAATGCTACAGTAGCGATTATCTCACCATATGTAAGCATAATACCAATCCCCCCTTCGTAAACTCAGGGGGCACAAAGAGTATTTCGCCCCCTTGTAAAAAACTGGGGACTGCCGCAATCCGTAGGCTGAGCGCCTTGCGTATTCTATTTTACATGAAT
>CACZSM010000003.1 GCA_902783815.1 uncultured Ruminococcus sp. | reverse complement strand
TTTTCTTCCTTTTGGCGGCGCACTGCTGCTTGTAGAATTTCTTTTGTGCATACCATTGAATTCATCAGAACTATACAGAATACTTCCTTTTGTATCCGTAATAAATATCAGAACTGAGTTTTCATGCGCAAGGTTATCTATAAGATCATTGATATCCTCGCTGCTGCTGTTCTCGATCATTCTCTGAGCAGCTGCCTTTGTATTGCTTATTATCATCTGATTATAGAAGCTCTGTAAAAACACAGTCTGAAGCAGCCAGAGTACAATAAATATCAATGCGGTAAAAAGTATAAAATAGCTCCACAGTCTGAAACCAAACGATTTTATTTTAAGCTTCAAACTTATACCCCACCCCTCTTATCGTATGGATACAATCTCTGTATTTGCCAAGTTTATTCCTCAGCAGCTTTATCTGCCAGTCAACGGTACGGTCATCACCAAAGTAATCATAGCCCCATACCTCACTCAGTATTTTATCCCTCGAAAGTACGATACCCTTATTCGTCATAAGGTAAAGAAGTATTCCATACTCCTTTGCAGTCATATCAGTAGTAACGCCATCGACCTTTACCGTACGACCGAGGGTATCGATCTCTATTCCCTTGAATTTAAGCCTGTTTTCGTTTTTTACAGAGGACGAACCGTGTCTTTTTATTATTACCTTTACCCTCGCCATGATCTCCTTCGGAGAAAAGGGCTTAGTAACATAATCATCTACGCCTACTTCAAATCCGAACAGCTTATCATATTCAGTACCTCTTGCTGAAAGCATCAGAACAGGTATATCCTTGAATTCTCTTATCTTCCGGCAGGCAGTAAAACCATCCGTATCGGGCATCATAACATCCATTATTATAACATCAAAATCCTCTGCGCGGCAGGCTTCAATAGCTTCACTTCCGTCATAAACGGCTTTTACCTCGAATCCCTCACGCTTCGCGTAACGGCTTATCAGTGTACAAATATCTGGTTCATCATCTGCTATCAATATTTTCGGCATAATACCATCCTCCCGGCTGCACTATTGTAATACCCTAATTATACACCATATTTATTTTTTTGCAAAGTAATTTACAGAAATAAATCTACTCCAGAATTTTATATTCAGAAAATCTGCGGAACCATTTTTTATCACTGATTCCGCAGATCTCATTTGTATTATTACCTTTCTGTTGACTTATTCAGCGCTTGCCTCTGTATCAGCCTTGTTACTTTTATGCTCTTTGATGCCTTTCTTTGCTCCGGAACCGGTTTCTCCACTCTCAGAGTTGTCTGATTTCTTATGTCTGCTTCTACGCTTCGGCTTCTTTATCTCAGCAGTACCATCCTCAGTTGCTGCTTCATCTGCTGATGCTTTTATCTTCTGAGGTCTTTTCCTTGTTTTTTCTCCGGAAGTATCTGTTGAGTCAGAGTTCTTCCTACGGACTCTTTTTCCTGATTTTTCATTACATTCATTTTCAGACTTCGGAGATTCCTGCTGTTCCGTTACGCCAGACGAGCTTTCTGACGGAGGGCTTGTCTCAGCTGCAAATGCTGTTACTGCGCTTCCTGCCGCTAATACTGCTGCAAGAGTAAGCGTCAGTATCAATTTTCTTTTGTTTTTCATTTCAACCATATCCTTTCTGATTATTTATGATCTATTCCACGGACGATCCGGCTTTATAGGTTCGTTATATGTGGTATGATCCCTTCTGTTAAATTGTTTACCAGAAAGTCCGTGGAATTAAATCCTGACTTTAAACTCAGAACATTCTGCCGCCTCTTCCTCCGAAGCCGCCCATTCCGCCGCCGCCAATCATGGACTGGGGGATGGAGTCAACCTGAGAACCGTTTACTATTATTGTTCCGCCGTTGAATTCAGCTTTTCCGTCATAATCAAATGAGGACATCTGTGCTGTAACATTTATTGTTCCGCCGTTTACTATTATATCGCCGTTTACATCTACTCCGTCAGTATCACCTTGTCCTACAACTATAGTTGTATATCCGCCGTTGAATTCTATTGTAGGAGTACCGATGCTTCTGCTTTTCTGAGATCCGTTTATTCCATCATCTGATGCTGTGATATTGATAGTTCCGCCGTTTATCTGTACATAGGTTGCTTCTATTCCCTCTGATCCTGTCAGATCCAATGTTCCGCCGTCTATCTGACATACTGTTGTTGCCTGTATTGCATCACTTGCTGCCTTTATCGTAATGCTGCCATTCATTATATATATCCAGCCTGTTGTATCATCATCTCCGTCTTCGCTGTGAAGTCCATCCTTTGACGAATTTATTGTGAACACTCCGTCATATACGGATATTGAATCATTTGCTTCTATACTGTCCTCTGCACTTGTGATATTATATGTGCCGCCTGTGAACTTGATATCGTCCTTGCCGGATATGCCGTTACCACTATTTGAAGTGATATTGAGTGTGCCGGTTCCATTGAATACAAGGTCATCCTTTGAATAGATCACCGCATCTGTATTTGTATCTCCGTCTGCGGTGAATGTTCCGCTTACTGTCAGAGTATTTGTTCCGCTCGATGTTACAAAGCACTTGTCAGCAGATACTACATATATTACTGGTGTACTGCTGTTTGTAACATTCAGTCCGTTAAGTACAAGCTGAACCTTTGCCTCTTTATCCGCTTCTACTCTTATAGTAAAATTGCTTGCCGTTCCGCTTACTACATATACGCCTTCCTCTGTTATCGTTACTGTTTTATTGTCTTCAGCTGTTATTGCCTTTGCTTCACTGGTGTCAGGTGACTGCTCAAGATCCCTTTTTGAGAAAAGATCTGTCGTATCAAGTTTGCCTGAGGTATTTGCCGTATATACAGCGGTTTCCTCTGATGATTCTGTTGTGGAGCTGCCTGCCTCTGATGAGGATTCATTTGCTTTTTCAGATGTACTCTCTGCTTCACTATTTACGCTTTCCTCTGATGACGACTCAGAAGCTTCTTCTTTCTTCTCTGTAGAAACAGTCGATGCTGATGCTTCTGATGAGTTCTGAGATGATGTATCGGCTGCTGTATTCTGTGTGTTGCAGGCTGCGAGTGAACCTATCAAAAAAGCTGTAAGGATTATTGTCATTTTCTTTCTTAACATAGTAAAAACCTCCTTGAAGTTGTATGTGTTTGTTTTGTATGTCTGTATTATAAACACTGTTTTTGGATTCTATAAGGAATGTTTTAGGAATTTGTGTGGAATTTATTTATTATTTTATTGACTTTTATTCATTATTATAATATACTTATCTTACCTTGAACTGTTGATATGGTTCGGAGCTTTTTAATGAAAGGAATGAAAATATGCTTCAAATTAAAAATATCATAAAAAAGTACAAGACCGGTGATCTTGTACAGCTGGCTCTTAATGATGTCAGTCTTAATCTCCGCGATAACGAGTTCATATCTATACTCGGTCCCAGCGGCTCTGGTAAAACTACTCTTCTTAATGTCATCGGAGGTCTTGACCGCTACGATAGCGGCGATATGCTTATTGACGGCATTTCAACTCAGAAATATAAGGATAAAAACTGGGATTCCTATAGAAACCATACTATCGGTTTTGTTTTTCAAAGCTATAATCTCATACCTCATCAGTCAATACTCGCCAATGTCGAGCTTGCTCTTACTATCGGGGGCGTAAACCCTAAGGAAAGAAAAAAAAGAGCTGCGGAAGCTCTTAAAGAGGTCGGTCTTGGAGATCATATGCACAAAAAGCCTAACCAGCTTTCCGGCGGTCAGATGCAGAGAGTAGCTATTGCAAGAGCTTTGGTAAATGACCCTAAGATCGTTCTTGCAGATGAACCTACAGGCGCTCTGGATACTGAAACCGGTATTCAGGTAATGGAAATACTTAAAAAGGTCGCAGAAAAACGACTTGTAGTAATGGTAACTCATAACCCGGAGCTTGCCGAGAAATATTCTACAAGAATAGTAAATCTCCGGGACGGCAAAATAATCGGCGACAGCAATCCTTTTGAACCAGAAATAAGCTCAGATAACTCTGAGATCAAATATGCAAAATCCAAAATGTCCTTCTGGACTTCTCTCGGACTGAGCTTCAATAACCTGAAAACCAAAAAAGGGCGTACTATTCTTACTTCTGTAGCCGGATCCATCGGTATTATCGGAATCGCACTTATTCTCGCACTTTCAAACGGCGTTAATGAATATGTTTACCAGATTCAGCGCGAAACAATAGAAAACTACCCGATCACAATAGACTCAAGAACATACATTCTGTCTGACTGGAACTATGCAAATGTCGAAGATTCGGAAAATGACGATAAGGATGCTGAACAGGATGATAAGGCTGATTTTGATAATAAGATCGTTCCGCGTGTTGATGAAAGAAATAACGACTATTTTGAAATGCCGGAGACCGTCAGCAATAATCTTTCCGCGTTCAAGGAATTCCTTGACAATCCAGAAAATAATGTAGATAAATATATAGGTACAGGTTCAATAATATCTGTATATAACACTCTTTTCCAGGCTTATACAACTGATTCAAAAGGAAAACTCATCAATACATCAAACTCTATTGATACAGATGGCAGTTATATGGGCAGTTACTCATATCAGGCAGACGGCTTTACGGAGCTTCCTCAGGGACTTGATAATACTATCAGCAAGAAAACAAAAAACAACTATGATCTGCTGTGCGGCGAATGGCCGGGTAAAACTAATGAATGTGTGCTAATAACCGATCAGGATGGAATGGTAAGTGCAAAGACCCTGTGTCAGCTCGGCTTTATATCCTCCGATGACTATACAAAACTGGTCGAGGATCCGGATCTTGTCTATAAGAAGTCAACTGGCGTGTTGGATTATGAGGACTTTATCGGCAAGGAATTTACGATACTTCCGGAGCCTTTCCGCTATCAGAAAAATAAAAACGGACTCTATGAACAGATCAGCGACACTGATAAAAATATAAAAAAGATCATCAGGAATCATGGTATAAAGATCTCTGTAGTCGGTATCATAATGCCAAAGGCAAGTGATAATAACTCTATGAGTATGCTTGGTTATTTCATAGGCAGCGAAGAAAAAACTATCGGATATACCTACAAGCTGACAAACAAGATAATTGAGGAGATCGCTGAATCAGATGTAGTCAAGGCTCAGCTTGCAAGTAAGGACAGAAGCGTGATCTCCGGCTTGGTTTTTGATACTGAGGACTCTGATAAGCTCGCAGCAAGCGTAAGAGAATACCTTAAAAACATACCCGACACCCAGAAAATGAATTATATCGACTATTATATCAACACTGTAAAGGAATCAGCCGTTGTCGGAGAAGATGAATCTGAGGAAAAAGATCCTCTGAAGGAATATGACAAATGGCTTGATAAGGCTAAGGACAGTCAGCTGCTTGAGTTCTACAATAACTGGCTTTCCTGGGACAATGACCTCGAAACAACTCTTGCAACAGTCGGTTATGTAACATACGATAAACCGTACCAGATCGAGATTTATCCTGATACCTTCGAGGGCAAACAGGGAATTATTGACCTCATGGAACAGTACAATACCTCCGCGCCTGAAAAGGATCAGATACACTACTACGACTACATTAAAGAACTTACAGAGCAAATAACGAATATTATCAATACTGTATCAGCTATTCTTATTGCCTTTGTTGCTGTATCGCTTATAGTTTCATGTATAATGATAGGCATTATCACACATATTTCCGTACTTGAAAGAACAAAGGAAATTGGTATTCTCCGTGCTCTCGGCGCATCAAAGAAAAATATATCTCAGGTATTCAATGCAGAAACATTTATTATCGGATTGCTTTCAGGTGTGATCGGCGTAGGAGCCGCCGCACTGCTCTGCATACCGGCAAATATTATAATATCTCAGATGGGTATAATACAAAGTGGCACTATGAATGTTTCAGTACCCGTACTCCCCGGACTGATACTTATTTTCATAAGTACTTTTATCACAATGTTAGGCGGAATCATTCCTGCTAAATCAGCATCCAAAAAGGATCCTGTTGTTGCTCTGAGAACTGAGTAAAAAATCTGAAGCCAGCGACTAATAATCGCTGGCTCGTTTTTTTATCCTATCTGTTCAAGCTCTGATAGAAACTCTGTGAAATATTCAGGAAGCTCCGTTTGCAGCGTAAGCTCCTTACCTGTTCTTGGGTGTATAAATGAAATATAATATGCGTGGAGGCATTGTCCGTTGAGTGAGCTTATGACCTTCTTCGGCCCATATACAGGATCACCTGCAACCGGATGACCTATATGCGACATATGAACTCTTATCTGATGTGTCCTGCCAGTTTCAAGAGTCAGTTCAAGATGTGTAAAACCCTTGTATCTGCCCATCACCTTATAATGCGTTACTGCATTTCTTGAATTTTTATCTGTTACAGTCATTTTTTTACGGTC
>CACZSM010000002.1 GCA_902783815.1 uncultured Ruminococcus sp. | reverse complement strand
TTCTTCCTGGCTTAACATATTGATCACCTCTAACTACATTTTACCACTTATGTCAACTCCGCTGTTTTTTTATTGTATTGCTATAAAAGTCAAAACGATCAGATAGAAGTAAAAAATTGTGCGTGAGACGGCGTGCCGCCAAATAACTTACAGGCGCTCCAGAATTGAGTGTGAAACTGTATGAGTGTGGAGTGTGGTGTCGTAAAGTTTTATTTTAAAAGTTAAATGTGATGTATTAATCATTATTACATAATAACCAAATAAAGTATTGAAAGTAAAATATAAATATAATAAGTTAGAAGGAACGCCTACACTACTTGTCGAATCCTTTGCTAAAAAGGACGAGAAAGGGAATCCAGTACTTGATAGAAATGGAAATCATATTCCCGATTTTGAAGGACAAGCTCCGAACAACGGATTTAAAGAATCACACTCAGTATATGACAAATGAATCTATAAGCGACCTGATAGAATCAGGTGCATTATCAATAAAATGATAAAGGAGTGCTGATTACTTATGCGTACAATTTCTTCTTCTATCGAAGAATTAAGAAAAACTGATGTTCCGTCCTATTATTACTCTGTGGGCTACGCAGAAGAAGCAATTTGCATAGAACCGGATAATGGAGAATGGATAGTATATAATGCTGAATGTAGCTCAAAATTTAGCGTAAAGCGTTTCTCAAATGAAAGTGATGCTTGTGACTATTTTGTTGAAAAGTTAAAAAGACAAGCTCGATAACTAGGAGATTATGGTGGAAGATCAATGTTTAGACGAAAGTAGTGGTTTTATGAATGACATAGAAAAAATCCTGATAATTGCTCTGTTAGTTCTAATTGTCATTATGGTTTGGCTTTGTTCAAAATTATATAAGAAGAAAAAAAGAAAAAAGTTACTTCTTGACCTTGATATGGGCTTTGAAGAGATTCCTGACTATTATGACTTTGAAGATAAGGTTATCCGATTTAATTATGAGCAACTAGATGATAGAAAAAAACAGGTATATGACATAATGTTAGAGGGCATTTTAAAGTGCGAAACAATTATTGATGTAGGAAGCTGCGATCAGAACACGGCTGATATTGTATTCAGAAGTATTCTTTCAGATCATCCAGAACTATTTTGGCTAAGTGGAGCTTATACTTTCTATACGACAGATGAAAGTAACAAAATTAAGCCTGTTACTCTTATTAAATTCCATTCCGTTGAACGATATAAAAATAAGCTTAATAAGACAATTGACGCTATCATCGTAAGCACGGCAATGGCAGAAGATACTTACGAGAGGATTGTTATGCTTCACGATTATATCGTTGACCATTCAAAGTATGACATAAAAGCAAAGAAAAAGTATTCTTCAAATCCGTTTGCTTCAACATCTTATGGCTGCTTAGTGGAAAACGCTGCTATTTGTTCGGGATATAGCAAGGGCTTTCAGCTACTATTAAATAGAATTGGTGTAAGCTGTGGTTATATCTCAGGAGTCTGCAAAGACGGTGAACGTCACGCTTGGAATTATGTTCAGTTTGGTAAAGATTTCTATTATGTAGATGTAACATTTGATGATCCTCTACAGAACAAAAGTCAATATGATAATAAAAGCCACAGATATTTCTTTGTTACTACCGATGATATTTTGAAATCTAGAGAAATATCAAATGATAACGGATTCGTACCCAAATGTAGATCTATTAAATACAATTATTTCGTTTATACAGGAAGATATTTTAAGCGATATTCAATAGAAGAATTAAAACATCTCATAGAAGTAAATAAGGATAATCAAATAGAGTTCAGATTCGCTGCTAAGGAAGTTTATGACGAAGCTGTGTATGGATTGTTTTCAAACAAAGAATGCTATGATATAATTAGAGGGAGAAAAATAACATATTTCAAAGATGATAAATTCTTTGTTATTAAACTGTGCTATTAACATCGAAAATGAAACCATCCTCACGCTTCTCAATCGTGAGAGGACGAAGAAACCTATTGACGATTCTTTCCGAAAGAAAAACCATAAAAACGCTCCCAATTTGTTTTGAAGCTATTCAGAAAACGGTACACCACATTTTTTGAATAGCCTTCCGCAAAACGCTTTGTTGTAAGCTGTATATACATCGATCTGTCGGAAAACATCAGGCATAAAAGATATCTGAATAACGCCACAATGCAGATACCCTTTTCCTTGCCTGATCCGCACTTGACAAGTAACTTTCCGATACTGTATTTCTTTAGAAAATATGAAATTCTGTCCTCTCGCTTTTGATTATCCCTGATATTCTGTGATAATAGCCATGGCATTGTCCTCCCGTGGCTGTTTTGTTTGGCTATTACAATTATACCACATTTCTGGGGACTGTGTTATTTTATTGCTGGTTTTTTAGTTTTTATCAGGGTTTGGAGCTGTTTGGGGTGTGGGAAGTTTGAGTCAGTAATACGAATAAGACAGGCGCTCATATTTTGTGTGGGTGTCTGCCGACTTTTATCTTTATATTCGCTTGATAATGTGTTGATTGTATGGTAAAATTGAGACAATAACAAGCGAGAGGAGACGATAGTATGAAAAAATATACGATGCCTGTCGGTAAGAGCGACTTTGCAAAGGTCAGAACTGCCGGAGATTATTATGTAGATAAAACCGATCTTATAAGACAGATTACATCAAGCGGCGCAGAAGTCACACTTTTCACAAGACCGCGCCGTTTCGGAAAATCCCTTAATATGAGTATGCTCCAACATTTCTTTGACATAAGAGAAGACAGCAAGGCATTATTTGAGGGTTTGAAAATATCCGAAAATAAGGAGCTTTGTGATAGTTGGATG
>CACZSM010000001.1 GCA_902783815.1 uncultured Ruminococcus sp. | reverse complement strand
TCTCTTGCTTCCATCTGGCTTATGCGCTTTTCGCCCTCGTCTGCAAGTGACTTGAACTCCGCAATAGTTGCCTGCATCCTCGGAAGCGCCTTTGCCTTATATGCGCTTACGGCATCAAGCGCATCAAATGTATCGGAAAATGCAGCTTTGAGCGTATCTACACTGATATTGGTTTCCATTGCCTGCTGCTGGATCTCTGCGCCCTGATCCTTGAGCATCTTCGCTGTTGCGCTTATCAGCTTGTTTGTAGCCTCGTTTACTGCATTTACTTTCTCCAGTACGATCTTCTGATTGTACAATGCACTTGCAACCGTAACTGCTATTCTCAGCGCTGATACAGTAACATTTTCTGCTCTCTCAACCGCACGGATAAGCTCTCTGTTGTTGCGGCGCACTATCTCCATTGCAATTATACCCTGCATATTTACTGCCTGCATCTGCTGGAGATCCATAACTCTTTGTCTGAGTGGGAAAAGTACCTCTTCCTCTATGAACTTGATCCTTTCCGGATCAGCATTCTCAGTCTTTGCTCTGTCTATTGCTGCAGATATCTGTTCATCCATCTGAGTTCCAAGCTCTATCTGCTGTGCGATCTTCTTTGTAAGGTCACGAAGAGCAAGCTGCTCTATTTCAAGAGTAGTATTATCATTTTTAAGAGTTGTCTTACCCTTTCTGAGAGCCTCTATGGTTTCAGCGATAACTGTATCAGCCCTTTCAAACTTTGCAAAATACTGCTTTATCGGATTGAACAGCTTTCCGAGTACGCCCTTCTGCGCGAAGTCTATTCCGGACGGGTCAAGATCCTTCATCTGCATCTGAAGCTGTGAAAGACCACTTACTACCTCACCATTTTCGCCGCCCATTTTGCTCAGGTCAACTATCCTGACATTAAGAAGTTCATTTTTCTTTGTAGATTTCTGCATAAGGTCTGTACCAAAGCCCTCGATGGAAGAAATAATTTCTCTTCTGCTGTCAAGAGAACCGAGGTCGAACTCAAAAAGCTCCTGAGTATTTGAATCAGCAGCCTTTTCAAGCTTTTCCTGTACCGCAGGAACGGGAGTGATCTCTTTTTTCACTTCCTCCTTTACTTCTTCCTCTTCAGGGATATCGAGTGAAAATGCCATTTTTTGTTCCTCCTTAGAATTTTTTAAGCCATTCGGCATGATTTGTATGTTTTTTACATCTCGGAATTAAACAGGTTTTTAAGCTGATATATTATATCATCGCTGTCGGCATTGATAGTAGCCGCTTCATTTATCTCAGATATTCTCTTAAGAGCCTCTATATTTGCGTTGTAGCCGATGGAGTATATCGGCACCTCATATGCGCTTACTATACCGGAGATATCATTCAGTGACCATCCGTTATTCTGTTCGCCGTCACTGAGCAGGAATATCATTGTCTTGGCATCCGGTATGTTTTCCTTTGCCTTATTCACCATATCAAGAGCAACAAGTATCGCATCATAGGTAGCCGTCTGACCGTTTGAATCAAGATCCTGCACAGCGCCCTTGAACAGCGACTGCTGGTTCAGATCGAATTTTGCTATCGGAAGGTTTACATATACCTTGTTATTATATGATACCAGTCCGATATAGTTATCCTTATTGATATACTGCATGGAATTGATAAGTGATGTCTGAAGGGCATTTATAGACTCGCCTCTCATACTTCCTGATATATCCGCAACGAATACTGCTATGATAGTTTTTCCGCTGTCCTTATTTTCCTTATAGAGCTTTTGAGCGCTGAGAAGTTTATCTCCGCTGATATCGTCAGGAAGCTCACTTTTATACTTCGGATTCTGATTGAAGCCATATCTGTCTGCAAGCTGTTTTGAATCATCGCTGAGGCAGAATTTGCAGAATTTCTCAAGGACTGCGCTCTTATCAGCGCTGAGATCGCCTATAGCATACATCGGATTATCATGTCTTGCGCCGAAAGGAGTAAATACATAAGTATTTTTCAGAGCTGCGTCATTCACATATGACTGATATTCCAGTACGAAAGCATCAAGGGATCCGCTTTCAGCTGATTTTCTCATCTGAAGAGTATTATATGATACAAGCGGTACATTTTCCTGGAATTTCTGGAAGCCCTCTATAGCCTTACTGCTGAGCAGGTCATCCGCATCGTATGAATACAGAGTAGATACGAGAAAATTCATTCCTGTTGAGCTTGCGAACGGGTTAGTATAGCCCATTGCCAGTTCATTATTCGCCGTACACTCGGATATGACTTTCATATTGACTGAACCGTATTTATTGATAAGCTCATTGTACTTATCCTTTGAAAGAAGTATGCCTGCTGTATTGCCGACCAGCTTTTCTTCCTTTAAAGTCAGCTTTACTCCGTTCGCTTCGAGCATCTTGCCCCAGAAGGCATTTGAAGGAGTCAGCGCATCCGGAACATACTTCCCTGATTTGATGTAATCAACAGCAAGTCCTGATGATATTGAGCGTACAGAAACAGATGCCGTCTTGCCGTTTACCTGTATGTTGGAATTATTGAAGTTCTCAGCGACCTCATTTATCCATCCATCCGTTCCGGTTCCGGCTTTTTCCGGTGAGGAGAATATCTCGATATTAACACTGCCCGTTCCAGTCACTGTAAAGGGATAGTTCTGGATATCAGGAAGCTCATCCTCATCTGAGAGTATATCCTCGTCACTGATGGCAGCCTTTCGCGGAGTGACATTGACAACATTTACTCCGTCAAGCAGCTTCTGCATTTGTTTTCCTGCATCCTCCATTGTTATCTCATCCGGGGTTTTTCCGACATTCTTCGTAAGCGTTATACCTACAAAAACGCCTACAAAAACTACTACGGCTATTCCTACGAAAATTATGATCTTCTTTACATTATCTGTTTTTTGCATATTGACTCCTCCTTATGCTTTATAGAATTTTGTCTGAGCGATAAGCTCATTGAATTCCTGAACAGCAGCAATATTTTCCAGTCCTTTTGTATCGAGGTCATCCAGCTTGGATATCTCAAGAAGCAGACTATCCATTTTTACAAGTATTCCCTCATTCATTTCTACAAGCTCTCTGACATAGTATATATGCTCATTATAAATTTTCAGCTGCGCCCCGACCGACTTCGATGATACCTTTACTCCATCTACCATTGGTGAATTATTCAGCTTTTGCAGAACCTTCATATAATCCTTGTAGTCAAAGATTATCATACGGTTTATCATTTTTTTGATATTATTATAAAAAATCTCCTGAACAGAGTTTATGATCGTCTGAAATCTTGTATAAGTCATCTCCTGGGGGGAGAAGAACTGAGCAAGAATACTGTCGAGTGCCTTATCCTTATCCTGCATACGGTAGATCTGTTCTACGGCAGAATTAATTTCCGGTTCAAATATTTTTTTATCTCGTCTTTCCTCCAGCGCAGCCACATAGTCCTTAGTTTCGGCGAGTTCACCAGCCTTAAACAGCAAAACATTTTCCTGTGGCTGTTTAAAGAGGAGTGAGTAATTGCCATATCCGAAGCCTATAAGACTCATAACAATAGTAGTAACGCCGATAGCGGTCAGCAAGGCATCCCCACCTATAGTCAGTCCCACAAGACCCTGGGAAAACAGCACAACATTAAGAGCAACGATACCCAGATTCAGCAAAATGAGTTTTATTATATTCTTTTTTGACATCTGAAAATCCTCCATGTACCATCACACATACAGTCGGGTCACTGTACCGACCCTTTTATACATATCATTTACTAATTATAATTCTACTATTCATTTATCCATTTGTCAAGGTGCGTGACCGCACTGGACAATTTCGTGCCGGAGGCACTGCGCCTCCAAACTATGTTTTTGTGTGTTTGTAAGAAAAAAATAAAAAATATGGTATGAGTAGGTGTGTTAGGTTGGTAAGGGTAAAGTTTTGGTCTTGGTTTGGGTATGATCGTTTATTTCGCTTTTTTGGTTGTGTATGGTCCGGTCAGGTGTGGCAAAAATTGTTCTGGCGCTGTTT